>CANTEM010000064.1 GCA_947652805.1 uncultured Clostridia bacterium
TATGGATACACTGCTGAATTTAGACCGTACATTTTGGCAATAATGCCGATATTTGCAGATTTGCCCAAATCGCCTTGACAGGCTACTTTATATAGTGTTATAATAAATTCCGTCAGAGAAACATCACAGTCTGAAAAGACTCATAATACATATTAAGGAGTGCATCATGTATCAGGTACAAAAGAGAGACGGAAAAGTAACAGAATTTGATTTGTCCAAAATCAGCGGCGCCATCACTCTGGCGTTTGAAGCACAGGAAAAGGAATATGTTCCTTCCATTATAGATTTTCTGGCGCTTAAAGTAACTGCAAACTTTGAGCCGAAAATCAAAGACGGCATCATCGCTGGAGAAGATATTCAGGACAGCGTGGAATCCGTACTGGTACAGGCCGGATACGATGATGTGGCAAAGGCATACATCCTGTACCGCCGTCAGCGCGAGAAGGTGCGCAATATTGAATCCACTCTGCTGGACTATAAGGAAATCGTCAACAACTATGTAAAGCTCAACGACTGGAGAGTTAAGGAAAACTCCACCGTTACCTACTCCGTAGGCGGTCTGATTCTGTCCAACTCCGGCGCAATTACAGCAAATTACTGGCTGTCTGAAATTTATGATGACGAAATCGCTTCCGCCCACAGAAATGCAGATATCCACATCCACGATTTGTCCATGCTTACCGGATACTGTGCAGGCTGGTCCCTGCGTCAGCTGATCAAGGAAGGACTGGGCGGCGTTCCCGGAAAAATCACCAGTTCCCCTGCAAGCCACCTGGCAACCCTGTGCAACCAAATGGTTAACTTCCTCGGTATCATGCAAAACGAATGGGCAGGTGCCCAGGCATTCTCCTCTTTTGATACATATTTGGCTCCATTTGTGAAAGTGGATAACCTGTCCTACGATCAGGTAAAGAAATGTATCGAAAGCTTCATCTACGGGGTAAACACCCCCTCCAGATGGGGTACACAGGCCCCCTTCTCCAATATCACTCTGGACTGGACAGTGCCCGCAGACCTTGCTGAAGAAAACTGCATCATCGGGGGAAAAGAAGTAGACTTCAAATACAAAGACTGTAAAAAAGAAATGGATATGGTCAACCGTGCCTTTATCGAAATCATGATTGAAGGCGACGCAAACGGCCGCGGATTCCAGTATCCCATCCCCACTTATTCCATTACCCGGGATTTCGACTGGTCCGAAACAGAAAATAACAAGCTTCTCTTTGAAATGACCGCAAAGTACGGCACTCCCTACTTCTCCAACTATATCAACTCCGATATGGAACCCAGTGACGTGCGTTCTATGTGCTGTCGTCTGCGTTTGGATCTGCGGGAGCTGCGCAAAAAGTCCGGCGGTTTCTTCGGAAGCGGCGAATCTACCGGTTCCGTAGGCGTTGTAACCATCAATATGCCTCGTATCGCATATCTTTCCGACAGCCCGGAAGATTTCTACCGCCGTCTGGATCATATTATGGACCTTTCTGCCCGCAGTCTGAAAATCAAACGGACTGTCGTTACCAAGCTCATGGAACAGGGGCTGTATCCTTATACGAAACGGTATCTGGGCACCTTTGATAATCACTTCTCTACCATTGGTCTGGTGGGCATGAACGAGGCCGGTCTCAATGCAAAATGGCTGAAAAAGGATATGACCCACGCCGAAACCCTAAAGTTCACCAAAGAAGTGCTGGACCATATGCGGGAACGCCTTTCCGACTATCAGGAAATGTACGGCGATCTGTATAACCTGGAAGCAACCCCGGCTGAATCTACCAGCTTCCGTCTTGCAAAGCACGATAAGAAGCGGTACCCGGAAATTATTACAGCCCACGAAGGCGCAACCCCGTACTATACCAACTCCTCTCACCTGCCTGTAGGATACACCGATGATGTATTCTCCGCTTTGGAATTGCAGGATGATCTGCAAACCCGGTACACCTCCGGTACGGTATTCCATGCATTCCTGGGAGAAAAACTGCCCGACTGGAAGGCTGCCGCCACATTGGTGCGCAAGATTGCGGAAAACTTCACTCTTCCCTATTATACACTGTCTCCCACATACTCCGTATGTAAAGATCATGGTTATATCGCAGGGGAAGCATTCTCCTGCCCCACCTGCGGCGGAAAAACGGAAGTGTATTCCCGCATCACCGGCTACTACCGTCCTGTCCTCAACTGGAACGATGGAAAGTCTCAGGAATATAAGGACCGCGTAGTTTATAATATTGCTACCTCTGTGGTAAAACGTAGCAAGGCGCTTGAAGAAGCAGTACAGGACGACGCACCTATCTCCGATGAAAGCAATATCCTGCTGTTCGCAACAAAAACCTGCCCGAAATGCAAGGTTGCGCAGTCCCTTCTGGATAAAGCAGGCGTACAGTACACCAAGCTTTATGTAGAAGAAAACGAAGAACTTGCAAAAGAACTGGGACTGCGGCAGGCACCCACCCTTGTAGTCGGCGACCAACTGTACACTGAGGTAGCAGGCGTGAAAGCATTTTTAGATAAAACGGCAAAGGTTACCGTTTGACAACAAAATGGATAGGAGCGAAGCCCTTTTATGTATGATATCATAATCGTTGGCGCAGGACCCGCCGGACTTACAGCAGCGCTGTATGCCCGGCGGGCTGAAAAGCATGTGCTGATTTTAGAAAAAGACACGTTTGGCGGACAGATTACCTTTTCGCCCAAAATTGAAAATTATCCCGGATTCCCACAGATCAGCGGAAACGAGCTTGCAGATATGCTGATTGAACAGGTATTGGAGCAAGGCGCAGAAATCGAACTGGGCACGGTAACAGGAATCACAGTAGACAAAACCGGCAAAAAAGCTGTACACACTGAAGACGGCGATCTATACGAGGCTCCGGCAGTAATTATTGCAAACGGCGCCCGCCACCGGATGCTGGGCATCCCCGGAGAAGCCCAGCTGGTTGGAAAAGGGATCTCCTTCTGTGCCGTTTGCGACGGCGCTTTTTACAGAGGAAAGGAAGTCGCTGTCGTAGGCGGCGGAAACACCGCATTACAGGAAGCGGTATTGCTTTCCGACGGATGCAGAAAAGTAACCGTGATTCAAAATCTGGATCACTTTACCGGAGAAGAACGGCTTATAAATATCCTGCGGGAAAGAGAAAATGTGGAGCTGGTGACAGGAACCGTCCTGTCCGGATTTGAAACGGACGCCGGGGAGCTGCGCGCGATTCGCTGCACGCCCGCAGACGGCGGAACAGAGCACACCCTGAAAGTGGACGGACTGTTCGTTGCAATCGGTCTTGCGCCGGATAACGAACCCTTTGCCAATATCACAGAGCTGGACGCAGATGGATATTTTGCCACCGGGGAGGACTGCACTGCTGCTACACCGGGTATTTTTATCGCAGGGGACTGCCGGGCTAAGCGAATCCGGCAGATCACTACAGCAACGGCAGATGGCTCTGTAGCGGCGCTTGCCGCCTGCACCTATTTGGATTCCCTTTCCAGATGAATAAAAACGGGAGGAAACGCAATGCTTCAATATTGTTTTTTTGATTTGGACGGCACCATTACCGATCCCAAAATCGGGATCACCTCTTCTGTGGCGTATGCCCTCGAAAAATACGGCATTACTGTGGAAGACAGAGATCAGCTCACCACATTCATTGGTCCTCCCCTGCATGAATCCTTTTGTAAATACTTCGGATTTTCTCACATGGCGGCATATGACGCAGTGGATAAATACAGAGAGTATTACAAAACAAAGGGCATTTTTGAAAATTATCTGTATGACGGCATGGGAGATTTGCTTCAGTCTCTGCAAGCGGCCGGCATTCAAATCATCATGGCGACTTCAAAGCCGGAAGTGTTCGCCCGACAGATTGCTGAATACTTTCATATTGATTCCTACTTCACCTGCATTACAGGGAGCGAGTTAGACGGCACACGGGTAGCGAAAGATGAGGTGATTGCATGCGCTATGGAGCGCATCAGCAAAAAGGATGCAGCAAATGCAATTATGATCGGAGATCGGATGCATGATATCATCGGTGCAAAAAAGAACGGAATGCCGTCCATAGGCGTTCTGTACGGATACGGCGACCGGACAGAGTTCGAGGAAGCCGGAGCTGATTATATCGTCGGTTCTGTAAAGGAATTGAAACAGCTTTTACTTTCCATGTAAAAAACCGGAGGGGAAATCCCCTCCGGTTTTTTAAGACTCCCCTAAGGCCTCTTGCAGCACCGGAAGAATCACCTGCGCCATACGCATAAATCCAATATCGTTGGGATGCAGGGAATCCACTGTACAGGAATCCCGATCCTCCGTGCCGTACAGGGTTTGCCCGTCAATAAACCAAACCTTATCATCTCCGCGATTTTTGGCATCCTGATATGTCTTATAGATTACCGCCTTCCGCTTTTCCGTCGCTTCGATCCCATCCTCACAGTCCGCCTTGCTGAGCATAATAATCGGCAGGTCCGGCTGCGCAGCACGAACAATTTCAAAAAAATTTTGGTGGGTTTGCGCTAATTCCTCCGCGTCCCCTGCATTGTGGTCATAATCATAGATAAACGCAGCAAGGGGAATGCTTGCAATCTGCTCCGCCATTACCGGCTCTCCCTTTCCACTGGAGGAAAAACCCATGTTTACTACTTCAAAATTCAGCTTTCTGCTTAAAATATTAAAATATGCCATGCCGGGACGGGAAGCGCACGCCCCTTGGGTAATAGACGAGCCATAGAACAGCACCGGTTTATCATAGTCAAAGGACTCCGGCATTTCCAAAACGGAGCCTGCATCCAATCCAAGAAGCATTTTTTCCACACCGGAATACAGAGGGAGATTGAGCGTGATCTCCTTCATTTCACAATCCCGGAATTCCCGTACATCCTCATAATGCTCCGTTCCATTCAGATATACAAAAAAGGTTTTAAAAAACTTTTTATTCCGACCCGAGCCGATATAAATGTCCACCCCTGTGCTGGAATTATATGGCATATGGGGCATAAGATTGTTCCATTCAACATCCACTTTGATTCCGATTTTTTTGGAATTTGTTTTAAAGGATATCTGAACACCCGCCGTACAGGGGGATAACCCCCGCACACCAAAATTGTATAAATGATTTAGGCTGTCATCCATGCGGTGGTAATTCTGATTTTTCTCCCTCCATGGAAGTCCGGATATACGTACCGGCGCAGTAAAGCAGTCTATGTATAAAAGCCCGCTTTCATCTGTATTCTGTTTGAAGTTCTGATCGATTTCCTCTATTTTCGGCATATCGGTAAATCCTTTCTTATAATTCCCTAAAGCTTCCCAGGAGGATTTTATATGCAAAAGCGCCGCCTGATCCGGCGGCGCCCTGCTTTATTCATTATAGGGGAAATCTGTAAGCCGGGTTCTGTACGGCAAAAGCCGTGGCTGCCATCTATCTCGAACCTGCATTGCTGCAAGTCTCCAGCCACCCGCAGATACACATGCCGGGCCGGCATGGACTCCGATTGGAGCCGTTCTGCATACGGTGTTGCATCGAATAGGGTTTACATTTGCACACAGTTGCCTGTCGTGCCGGTGAGCTCTTACCTCGCCTTTCCATCCTTACCGCAGGCTGCGGCGGTCTATTTCTGTTGCACTTTCCCGGAGGTTACCCTCGGCGGACGTTATCCGTTATCCTGCCCTGTGAAGCCCGGACTTTCCTCACGCTGATACCTTTCGGCAACACAGCGCGCGGCAGCCCGATTTCCCATATTGATTTTACTATAGGATGTCCGACTTGTCAAGTTTTTTATCCCCTTTGCTGAAAGAGAAGCCGTTTCCGTTCACTTCTCCTACCTTGCTGATGATCATAAATGCATCCGGGTCCACGGCAAGAATTGTCTTTTTCGCTCTGGCAAGCTGCCGGCTGGATACAACCGTCAGTACAACGTCGCAGGAAGTACCGGACAGACCCCGTTTACCGGACAGCAGTGTTACACCACGGTGCAGCTCTGTCAGCACTGCGTCCCGCACCTCTTTTGTATTGGTGCTGATCACCTGGATCTGTAATTTGCCATTGCCCATCATCATAACCTGATTGATTACAAAGGAATATACAACCACCATCAAAATGCCGTACAGTGCCTGACGGACAGATGAAATGGGAAGCTGTGCGCAAATCACCGTTGCGTCGATAATACACAGCATAGTTCCCACAGGGAATCCCGTCCATTTGTTGATAATCAGCGGGGGAATATCCATGCCACCTGTAGAAGAATCTGTCCGGGCAACCATTCCCACAGCAAAACCGATCATCACACCGGCTGCCGCAGCGCACAGCACCAAATCATTTTCAATCAGAACCACATCCTGAAACACACGCTGGAATATGTATAAAAATCCTGGATACAGCACCGTGCTTGCCGCTGTAGTAACGCAAAAATGCTTGCCCAGCACAATAGACCCCCATATAAACAGGGCAATATTGATCGCAAACACAAAATAGGACACTTCCAAGCTGGTAAATTTGCTGATCATAATCGAAATACCGGTAACGCCGCCGGTAACAAGTCCCGAGGGCATGACAAATAACACAATCGCCAAAGCATACATGGCGTTTCCGCCTACAAGGATCAGGTTTTTCCCGATCATATCGAGCACTTTCTGCCCTTTCGTTTGTTCTTTATTGTTTCCCATATTCCCCAACTTCATTTATAATATGAAGCAGCCGCATATACTGCCACAATTCAAATGATAGCACAACCCCCAAAAGAATGAAATGGTAACAAAACAATATGATTTCGAAGAAACCGACTAT
>CANTEM010000065.1 GCA_947652805.1 uncultured Clostridia bacterium
GCTTGACCGTATGAAACGATATACTTTGGGCTTGTACGAAAAGTCCATGCCGGATATGCTTTCCTTCCGGGAAAAGCTGCAATGTGCGGCGGACGCCGGTTTTGACGCATTGGAGATGAGTATAGACGAATCGGATGCAAGATTGGAACGGCTCCATTGGTCGGCTGGAGAGCGCGCCGCGCTTTTAGCCCAAACAAGGGAAGTTGGTACCTATATCAATACGATTTGTCTCAGCGGTCACCGGAAATATCCTCTGGGAAGCAATGATCCCCAGACTGCGGCACGTAGCATAGAAATTATGGAGGATGCGATCGGTCTGGCGTATGATTTGGGCGTGCATATCATTCAGCTTGCCGGATATGACGTGTATTATGAACCCTCTGACGAGGATACCAAAAAGCGTTTTGGGGAAAACCTTACCCGTTCTGTGGAAATGGCTGCGACCCGGGGAATTATTTTGGCAATGGAAACCATGGAAAACGATTTCATGAATACCATCGAAAAAGCCATGGCGTACGTCCGGCAGATTCAGTCTCCTTATTTGAAGGTTTATCCGGATATTGGAAATGTTACAAACGCTACTGATGATGTGATTGGCGATATCCGATCCGGCACCGGGCATATTGCAGCGGCACATTTGAAGGAAACTGCTCCCGGTATATACCGGAATATGCGGTTTGGCGAGGGACATGTGGATTTTGCAGCGGCAACAACAGCGCTGAAACAGCAGGGTGTACATATGTATACGGCAGAGTTCTGGTATCTGGGCAATGATGATTGGCGCGAGGAACTGCGCCGCGCCCACGATTATCTGCGTCCGTATCTGCAATAAGAAAGGGAAACAGACATATGTTGTATTTTATGGGGGTAGACAACGGCGGCACTACCATTAAAGCTGCAATTTTTGATCAGACAGGAAATGAGATTGCATCCGCATCTCAAAACACCCCTCTGCTTGTCCCCTGCGAGGGTTTTAACGAGCGGGATATGAATACCCTTTGGAAAACGACGGCGGCGGTAATCCAAAATGCTATTCAAAAAAGCGGTCTTGCACCCTCCGATATTGCAGGGGTCGGATGCACCGGGCATGGAAAAGGGCTGTACCTTTGGGGAAAAGATAACAAACCGGCATATCATGCTGTTGCGTCCACGGACAGAAGGGGTGCGCCGTATGTGGAACGGTGGTATGCAGACGGTACCGCTGCACAGGCGGAGGCGTTGGCGTTGCAGCCTGTGGTAGAAACCCAGCCGGTTGCCATTCTTGCTTGGATGAAGGAACACCATCCGGAGGTTATCCAAAATACCCGTTGGATTTTTGAAGCAAAGGATTATATTCGGTTTATGCTGACCGGCAGGGCAATGGCAGAAGTGACCGATTATTCAGGCACTTGCCTGATGAATTTGAATACCAAGAAATTTGACAGAGATCTATTGCGTTTGTTTGATTTGGAAGAGGTGTTTGATGCGCTGCCGCCTCTTTGTCAGTCCTATGAGCTTTGCGGAATTGTTACCGAAGAAGCGGCAAAAGATACAGGACTTGCTCCAGGGACACCGGTTTGCGGGGGGATGTTTGACATTGATGCCTGTGCAATCGCGCTGGATGTGAGCACGCCGAACCGTCTTTGTATGATTACAGGTACATGGAGCATCAACGAATATATTGCAGAGAAGCCGGTTCCCACCGGTTCCTCCACCCACAATTCCTTGTTCTGCATTCCCGGATATTATCTGATCGAGGAAAGCAGTCCCACTTCCTCCGGTAATCTGGAGTGGTTCATAAAGCACTTTGTACCCGGCGCAGGGGATCCTGGTGTGGATAAAAAAGCATTGTACCGAGAGATTGATAGGGAAGTGGCGGCACTACCGCCGGAGGAAAGCAGCATTTTATTTCTGCCTTTTTTATACGGTACTTATAATGAAAAGTGTACATCTTCTGCATTTGTCGGCATGACAAACTTTCACACACGCACCCATATGCTCCGCGCTATTTTTGAGGGCGTGTGTTTTTCCCATCTGCATCATATAGAAGCACTTCTTGCCCACCGCGATCCGCCGGACGCAATCCGTATGGCGGGCGGAGCAACCAATTCCGATGTGTGGGTGCAGATGTTTGCCGATGTGGTAGGTACGCCCATTGAAGTGGTCAAAACCAAAGAACCGGGAGCTCTTGGCTGCGCGATGGCTGCTGCGATTGCGGCGGGAGTGTATCCGGACTATCAAACTGCGGCGGAGCATATGACGAAGGTTTCCGGGGCAATTTACCCGAACAAGGAAAATACGGAAATCTATCAAAGAAAATATGCACGGTTCTGTCGGCTGATCGCATTGCTCAGCCAGCAATAAAAGATTGATTTTTAAAGGAGAAAAATTTATGTTGGAACAATTAAAGGCGGAGGTCTTTGCCGCTAATATGTGCTTGCCGAAATACGGTCTGGTGACCTTTACCTGGGGAAATGTTTCCGGAATTGATCGGGAACGGGGACTGGTAGTAATCAAGCCCTCCGGAGTCAGCTATGAGGAAATGAACGCAGAGGATATGGTTGTTGTTTCTCTGGAGGACGGACAGGTGGTGGAAGGCAACCTGAATCCTTCCTCCGATACACCCTCCCATCTGGAATTTTACCGCCATTTTTCTACAATTGGAGGCGTTGTGCATACCCATTCCCGCTGGGCGACCGCATGGGCACAGGCAGGCAGAGGCATTCCTGCATACGGTACCACCCATGGGGATTATTTCTACGGCGAAATCCCCTGTACCCGGAAGATGACGCCTGCTGAAATTGCAGATGCTTATGAAAAAAATACCGGATTGGTTGTTGTGGAGACCTTTCAGGATAAGGACCCGGCACAAATCCCGGCAGTGTTGGTACACAGCCACGGTCCGTTTACCTGGGGAAAAGATGCACACGAAGCGGTACACAATGCCGTTGTGCTGGAAGAATTGGCTATGATGGCGTTTTATACAGAACAAATGGGGCAGACTGCACCCATGCAAAAAGAGCTTTTAGACAAACACTTCCTGCGCAAGCACGGTGCAAACGCATATTACGGACAGAAAAAATAAAAAGATTATAAGAGGAAAACTACGATGGCGTTTCGAGAGGATTTTTTATGGGGCGTAGGCACTTCTGCATATCAAATTGAAGGTGCCGCAGCAGAGGACGGACGTGCTCCGTCCGTATGGGATCAGTATTGCCATGAGGAGGGCGGTCACATTGCCTGCGGACATACCGGCGATGTAGCATGTGATCACTACCACAGATATAAAGAAGATGTACAGCTTATGCGGGAATTGGGAATCCGGTCTTATCGGTTTTCTCTTTCATGGAGCAGAATTTTGCCGGAGGGAATCGGTGCGGTAAATCAAAAGGGAATTAATTTCTATAACAATCTGATTGACGAATTGCTGGCAAACGGAATCACCCCCTGCATAACTCTGTTCCACTGGGACTATCCGTATGCATTACAAAAAAAAGGCGCCTGGCTCAATCCGGAAAGCTCCGACTGGTTTGCCTATTATACCGAGGTTGTCGCCAAGGCGTTCGGTGATCGGGTAAAGTGGTTTATTACGTTTAATGAACCCCAGTGCTTTTTGGGAATGGGATATTTTGACGGCTGTAATGCTCCCGGAAAGCGTCATGGACTGGAAGATATGGCGCAGATGCTGCACAATATGTTTTTGGCCCACGGAAAATCGGTGCTGGCAATCCGCAAATATGTGCAGGATGCTAAGGTGGGATATGCGCCTACCTGCGGCGTGAACATCCCGTTTACAGACAGTGCAGAAGATATTGCAGCGGCGCGGAAAAAATATTTCAGTGTGGATGCCGGTGCGTGGATTTGGAATGTGGTACTGTGGAGCGATCCGGTAATGCTTGGCAGATACCCGGAAGAGGATCCTTTCTTTGCGGGGCAGTTCCGGCAGTATTTACCTGAAAATTATCAGGAAGATATGATGATTATCTGTCAGCCTTTGGACTTTTACGGGCAGAATATATACAACGGCTCTCTTTGGAAAGCGGACGAAAACGGCGAACCGGTATGGACGTCCAACCCGGTGGGAAGTCCACGGACAGCCAACGGTTGGCCTGTAACGCCGGACGCTTTGTACTGGGGACCGAAATTTTTGTATGAGCGGTATAAACTGCCGATTATGATTACGGAAAACGGCATGTCCTGTCATGACGCTGTATCTTTGGACGGAGGGGTGCACGACCCGAACCGGATTGATTTTACCCATCGGTATTTGCAATCCCTAAAGCGTGCGGCGGACGAGGGCGTTGATATTATCGGATATTACCACTGGTCCCTTTTGGATAATTTTGAGTGGGGCGCAGGATATACGGAGCGGTTTGGCTTGGTATATGTAGATTATGCTACCCAGGCGCGAATCAAAAAGGATTCTTTTGCATGGTACAAATCCGTTATTTTGGAAAACGGAGAATCTTTATAAAAATAGGGAGAATGCATGATGAGAAAAGCGGCAATAGCAATTTGTCTGACCCTGCTTGTGTGTCTCTTTGCAGGCTGCCAGGAGAAAACAGAGGATACACCAAAGACGGACTCTTCTCTCAATATTCAGACAACAACTTTAAACGGTGAGGCATTCACTTTTGATGATATTGCAGAAAACAAGCTGACTGTTTTAAACGTATGGGCTACATGGTGTCCGCCCTGTGTGGCGGAATTGCCCCATCTGCAAAAAATCAGTGAAGATTTTCAGGAGGAGGGTGTCAGAGTCGTCGGTGTACTTCAAGACGGCGTTACAGAATTGGGCGAGACGGACGCAGATACGGTGGAATCGGCAAATGCACTGCTGGAGGAAGCGGGCGCAGAGTATCCGATTCTTTTGCCGGACGATACTTTGCAACAGACTTTTATCCGTACGATGCAGTATTTTCCCACTACGTTTTTTCTGGACGGGCAGGGAAATGTGATCCAAAGAATAGAAGGAGCGCGGGATTATGAAGGCTGGAGTGAAATCATCCGGGAAGCGTTGGAAAAGATCGACGGATAAAATTCTCATGTGGCAGGTTCTGCTTTTCATGGCAGGGGTCCTTGCATTTGCCGTGGGGATTTACCGGGATGAGGTGCGCACAGTGCTTATGAAAGCAATTTATATATGTCTGGAGTGTATCGGAATTGGCTAAATGGCCTATCAGTTTCAGAAAAACGGTGCAGAGCGTATGGACAGTTCTGACGAACGGTTATATTGTAGGATTTTTCAGAGGGAAGATTTATACCGGAAAATTGAAAAACATGTGTGTTCCCGGGCTGAACTGCTATTCCTGCCCGGGAAGCCTTGGCTCCTGCCCGATTGGTTCCCTGCAGGCAGTGCTTGGCAGTGCCAAATATAAAATTTCCTTTTATTTGCTTGGATTTTTCCTGCTGATCGGAACCCTGCTTGGCAGACTTGTATGCGGATTCCTTTGTCCCTTTGGACTGATTCAAGAGCTTTTATATAAAATACCGTTTATAAAAAAGATCAGAACCTTCCGGTTGGATCGTCCGCTGCGGTGGCTGAAATATGGTATTTTAGTGGTATTTGTAATGCTGCTTCCTTTGTTTATTGTAGATGCAGCCGGCACCGGCTCCCCGTGGTTTTGCAAGTGGATTTGCCCCGCCGGCACTTTGGAAGGCGGTGTTCCTTTGGTTTCTACAAATCCCGCTTTGCAGAGTGTGATTGGATTTTTGTTTCATTGGAAACTTGCTATACTATTGGTTACAATTTTGCTGTCCATATTGATTTACCGTCCGTTTTGCAAGTACATTTGTCCGCTCGGCGCTATTTATGCCCTGTTTAATAAGGTTTCTGTTTACAGATATCATGTGGATCAGGAAAAGTGCACCGGGTGCGGGAAATGCGAGAAAGCTTGTCCTATGCAGATCAGCCCCGTACGGGAAACAAACCATCTGGAATGTATTCGCTGCGGCGAATGCAAGGGGGGGTGTTCCTTTAATGCGATTACATCTGGTTTTTCATTCGGAAGTAAAAATAAGGGAAAGAACTCCTGAATTTTCAGGAGTTCTTTCCCTTATTTGACATTGGGACTAAATCGTGGTATACTTGTGCATATGCTTTTATGAAGAAAAAGGGATAGGTGTAAAATGCACGGCGGAAAGTCAATTGTTAAAAATGTTGTATTTGGCTTTGGTTCCAAGCTGATTGTATTGATATTCGGACTGATTATTCCTCAGCTGTTGATTAAATCTTTCGGATCGGAAATCAATGGGCTTTTGACTACGGTCACACAGATTTATACATATATTGCGCTTTTGGAGGCGGGAATCGGCACCGCTACGGTAAATGCGCTGTACAGGCCTTTGGACGCAGGAAACAGAGACGCCGCCAGCGATGTTATTTCTGCGGCGCGCCGATATTTCCGGGAAATTACGGTGCTTTATTTTGGAGCAGTTGTTTTATTTGCCGTGATTTATCCATTTTGTGTGTCTTCCGATATCAGCAAATGGACTATATTCTGGGTAATATTTTTGCAGGGAATAACGGGATGTGTTTCCTACTATTTCTGCGCTGTTTATAACCAGCTTTTAGAAGCCGATCACGTAAAGCTTGCTTATTGCGACATAAAGCGATCAGTTCAGGATCG
>CANTEM010000066.1 GCA_947652805.1 uncultured Clostridia bacterium
TACCTCCGTTCTTTTTTTTATTTTAAAAACTCATCAAAAAAAGAACCTAACATCCGGTTTCGGCGGTATTTTCAAAACGGTATAGGAAAATATGCCGTCTTGCTGGACGAGGCGCACAATATACCGGACCGTGCCAGAGAAATGTATTCCGCCGTCCTCACAGTAGTAGATTTTATGCAACTGTATAAAACCATGCATGCCTACTTCCCACAGCAAAAAGACTTGCGGGAAGCCCTCGCAGAGGTACTGCGGCTTTTTCAGGAGACTGCGGAGCTGTGTCGCTCAGAAGAACAGCTGGACGCAGCGGGACAGCAAACCGGATATTATCTTTCCGGCCGTGTTCCGGAAAAATTTGATACTGCACTTACAAAATTTGTGCAGGTGGGCAATGAAGTCCTGCGAGATGCAGATGATATGGGCGCGCATGCACTGCTGGACCAGGCTGTGTCCGGATGCAGCAGGTTCTTGCGCAGTATAGAATTATTTGATTCTACATTTGTTTTTTATGCGGAAAGTATCGGGGGCAGACTGCAAATTCATATACGGTGTCTGGATCCTTCTAAAATCCTCAGGCATATGATGCAGCCGGTGTACGGGGCGGTATTTTTTTCGGCAACCCTGACGCCTATGGAATATTTTGCAGATGTGCTTGGCTGCCCACAGGCGCCTTGCCTGGAATTGGACTCCCCCTATGATGCAGATAAATTGGGAATATTCGGTGTGGATACGATCAGTACCCGTTACAGTGACCGTGAAAACTATGCTTTGGAAATTGCTGAAATGATTCTGTCTGTGGTGGAAGCCCGCGAAGGCAATTATATCGTGTATTTTCCGTCCTATGCATATATGCAATGTATATATTCTGCATTTGCAGAAACTGCGCCCCATATACAGGCGGCAGTGCAGAAGCAGGGAATGAGTCATAGAGAACGGAATGCATTTTTAGAGGCATTTTCTAAAAAGGACGGTTCACTGGTGGGCTTTTGTGTGTTGGGCGGCATTTTTTCCGAGGGCGTGGATTTGCAGGGTGAACAGCTGATCGGAACGATTATTGTGGGAACGGGACTGCCGAAAATTACGGCGGAGCAAAATCTGCTGCGGGATTATTTTGAGCGGACCCGGGAAAACGGATTTGCATATGCATATACGTATCCGGCAATGATCAAGGTACAGCAGGCTGCCGGACGCGTGATCCGCAGTGAGACGGACCGGGGCGTGGTGGTGCTGATAGATGACCGGTATGCCCAGCCGCAAACGTACCGTCTGTTTCCAAAGGCATGGAAGCACATCCGCTTTACAGGCGATGCATATTCGCTGCACGCTGCGGTCTGCGCCTTTTGGGAAAAACAAGAAAAAAAATAGCTTGCAATTTGTGTTTATATGTGTTACAATACATGCAAACAGTGAAAACGATGATGAAGTTGGCAAATGCAGAAAATCAGGTTCTCAGAGAGGTGTGTCGGCGGCTGAAAGCACACTGCCTGTTGCAGGATGCCTTTCCCTTCGGAGTGCGGCAGGTGAAAATACAGTAGTCTGCCGGGGGAAGCGCCCCTTACAGCGAAACAAGTGCCGCATTGCGGAATTTGGGTGGTACCGCGGAATATTTCCGTCCCGATTTGTATGATTGGGACGGATTTTTATTTTGCTGGGACTTTGTCAGTAAGGCGCAGGCGCAGCGCTGTCAGAAAAATGGTAGCTTAACAATCAATAACAATAGAAAGGCATATAAATTTTATGAAAGAAACACTACAAAAAATCAAGGAAGAAGCCCTTGCGGCGCTGTCTGCACTGGATGCAGATATAGAAGCGCTGCGGATCCGCTATCTGGGTAAAAAGGGAGAACTGACCGCAGTGCTGCGGGGTATGGGAAAACTCTCTCCGGAAGAGCGCCCCATTATGGGACAGCTTGCAAACGAAGTGCGGGCACAGATTGAAGAACAGCTTGCAAAGCGTGCAGGAGAGCTGAAAGCTGCTGCAATGGAAGGACGTCTGCGGGGGGAAAAGCTGGACGTTACAGTGCCCGGCGAAAAGATATATATGGGACATCTGCATCCCCTTACCAAAATGCGCAGGGAACTGGAAGATATCTTCAGTGGCATGGGCTTTTCCATTGCGGAGGGTCCGGAGGTGGAAACAGATTACTATAACTTCCAGGCGCTGAATACCCCTGCGGATCATCCTGCCCGGGACACCCAGGATACCTTTTATATTACAGACAATGTGCTGCTGCGCTCCCAGACCTCTCCGGTTCAGGTGCGTACTATGGAAAATATGCGCCCGCCGATCCGTATTATTTCCCCCGGTCGTGTATACCGCTCCGATACAATGGACGCGACCCATTCTCCCCTGTTCCATCAGGTGGAGGGGCTGGTCGTGGACGAAGGCATCACCATGGGCGATTTGAAGGGCACATTGGAGAAATTTGCACAGCTTATGTTCGGGCAAGAAACAAGAGTCCGTTTCCGTCCTCACCATTTCCCCTTTACGGAGCCTTCCGCAGAAGTAGACGTATCCTGCTTCCAGTGCGGCGGCAAGGGCTGCCGGCTTTGCAAGGGCGAAGGCTGGATCGAGATTTTAGGTGCAGGTATGGTGCATCCTAATGTGCTGCGGGGATGCAATATCGACCCGACAAAATACAGCGGGTTTGCATTTGGTATGGGTGTGGAACGGATATTCATGCTCAAGCACCATGTAGATGATTTGCGGTACCTGTATGAAAATGATGTGCGGTTCCTGGCACAGTTTTAACGGAAAGGGGAAAAGAAATATATGAATTTACCGATGAAATGGCTTGCAGATTTCACAGATGTAAGCGATGTAGATATAAAAGCATATTGCGATCAGATGACGGACACCGGTAGTAAGGTGGAGGGCTATACCCAGGAGGGAAGCAGCTTTTCCAAGGTGGTTGTCGGAAAGCTCTTGTCCATTACCCAGCATCCCAATGCGGACAAGCTGGTGATCTGCACTGTGGATGTAGGTGGAGAAAGCCCCCTGCAAATCGTTACAGGGGCGAAAAATGTGTTTGAAGGCTCATTGGTGCCGGTGGCGCTGGACGGCGCCGCGTTGCCCGGCGATGTAAAAATCAAAAAGGGAAAGCTGCGGGGAGAGGTCAGCGAGGGAATGCTGTGCTCCTTTGAAGAAATGGGGCTCACCCTTCATGAAATGCCCGGCGCGGCAGAGGACGGCATCTTGATTTTAGGCGATGTTGGCCTTGGAGATGCAGTGCCCGGTACAGATATGAAAGAACTGCTGACCATGCAGGGAAATGTGGTAGAATTTGAAATCACGCCCAACCGTCCGGACTGCCTTTCCGTAATCGGACTGGCAAGAGAAAGTGCCGTGACCTTTGACCGTCCCCTCCATATTCCCGCGCCCCAGGTAAAGCCTCTGGGCGACGGGGACAGCGTTGAAAAATATCTGAAGGTGGATATTGCCTGTGACGAGTTGTGCTATCGGTACAGCGCGGCAGCGGTGAAAAACGTAAAAATCGAGCCGTCCCCCCTGTGGCTGCGGATGCGGCTCCATGCGGCAGGCGTGCGTCCGATCAATAATATTGTAGACATTACAAACTATGTGATGCTGGAATACGGTCAGCCTATGCATGCGTTTGATTATGCGTGTCTGGAGGGCAGTCATATTATCGTACGCCGTGCTGCACAGCGGGAGGCGTATACGTCTCTGGACAGCAAGGAGCATGTACTGGACGATTCCATGCTGGTGATCGCCGATGAAACAAAAGCGGTGGCACTTGCCGGCATCATGGGCGGCGAGAACAGCGAAATCACAGATAATACAAAGCTGGTGATTTTTGAAAGTGCTTGTTTTAAAGGTTCCAATGTTCGCATTACCTCCAGAAAGCTGGGCATGCGTACAGAAAGCTCCGCCCGGTTTGAAAAAGGCATGGATCCGGAAAATACGATGCCTGCACTTCTGCGGGCGCTGGAACTGATTCAGCAGCTTGGCGCCGGCGAAGTGGTAGACGGGATCATTGACGTATATCCCGGTAAGAAGGCACAGACAGTCATTCCCCTGGAAGCACAGCGGATCAACCGGTTCCTTGGCGTGGAGCTGGAGCAGGCATATATGGAACAGGTGCTGGAGCGGCTTGGGTTTGTCTGCCGGGACGGAATGGTAGAAGTGCCTTCCTGGCGTGCAGATGTAGAATGTATGGAGGATCTTGCGGAGGAGGTTGTCCGCATCTACGGATATAACAAAATTCCTTCAACAGAATTCAAGGGACCGATGACCCAGGGCGGCAGAAACAAAAAACAGCAGTTTGAGGTGCGTGTCAGCGATGCCCTTTGCGATATGGGCATGGATGAAATTCATACATTCTCCTTTATCAGCCCCCGGTATTATGATAAAATTCGGATGGCGCAGGATGATTCCCGGAGAAACAGCGTTGTGATCAAAAATCCTCTGGGTGAGGATACCTCCGTAATGCGCACCACCGCATTGCCGTCCATGCTGGAAGCACTTTCCTATAACTACAGTCAGAAAAACCAGAATGTACATCTGTATGAATTGGCATCCCTATATCTGCCGGTTGCAGGGGAACAGCTTCCCCGGGAGCCGAAAAGTCTTGTGCTTGGGTTCTATGAAAACAATATGGACAGCAGCGCATGCTTCTATCGGATGAAGGGATATGTAGAAGCCATTTTGGCACTTGCGGGAATTGCAGATGCCAAGTATGTGAGCAAATCGGACAATGCGGCATTCCATCCGGGGCGCTGCGCAGAAATACAGCTGGGCGGAACCTGTCTGGGCGTATTCGGCGAAATTCACCCCACTGTGGGCGAGACCTATGGATTCGGCGTACCGGCATACGGTGCGGAGGTGGATTTTGACGCGTTGTTCCAAGCACGGAAAACGACGTTTGAATATACACCGCTGCCAAAATATCCTGCATTGGAACGAGATTTCTCCTTTGTTTGCGACGAAGACCTGGAGACCGGCGCAGTACGCGAGGTGATGCTCCGTGCCGGCGGCAAAATGGTTGTGGATGTATCCCTGTTTGACGTTTATCGGGGACCGCAGGTTGGAGAGGGCAAAAAGAGCGTATCCTTTGCGGTGATGCTCCGCGCCGCGGATCGGACCCTGACAGATGAAGAAGCAGACGCGACTGCGGAAAAGATTATGAAACGGCTCCATGAGGAGTACGGCGTAGTGCTGCGCGGATAAGAGGACGGCTATGAAAAAAGTATATGAAATGCAGATTGCAGGGCTGGAGCGGCAGTTGCCCCTGTGTCCCTTAAACGAGGATTTGTATATCGGCGCTTTTGTAATATTCGGAGATCCGGCGCTTACTACAGCCTGTGCAGATGCACTGCTGAAGACAGCCCCTGCCCATGATTATATCATTACCGCAGAGGCGAAAGGAATCCCGCTGGCCCATGAAATGGCGCGGCTTGCAGGCAATCAGAAATATTTCGTTGCCCGCAAGCGCCCGAAGCTGTATATGACCGGTGTGTTTGAGACGACCGTGCATTCCATTACGACTGAGGGCGAACAAAAGCTGTATTTGGATCAGGCGGATGTGGAATTGATGCGTGGGAAACGGGTGCTACTTGTGGACGATGTGATTTCTACAGGCGAATCCTTGCAGGCACTGGAGCAACTGGTGCTTGCCGCAGGCGCTAAGATCGCGGGGCGCATGTGTATTTTAGCAGAAGGAGACGCGCGCTCCCGGCAGGATATTATCTATTTGGAAGGGCTTCCCCTGTTCGATAAAAACGGCGAGCCGATACAGTAAATAAAAAGGCTGCACCTGAAAGGTGCAGCCTTTTTACATTATTTCCGGGAAGCGTTTTTCCTGTATTTGTTCATCAGGATATACACTGCAATCAGCAGAACTATGGTGCCGCCGAGGATCAGATACATGACCGGCAGGGAAACCTTGTTGTCAAAAAAGTACAGATTGCAGTCGATGGAATCCTTGATACGTTCTACAATATCGGAGGGAATCCCCTGAGCTTCCATTTCAGCAAACGCGCCGCGCATTGCGTGGTTGCGGATCAACGAGGTTCCGTATGTACCCGGCAGGAAGCAGATCACACGCTGCACCCCTTCTGAAAACTGGGAAATGGGCATGTAAGCGCCGCAGATAAATCCGTATCCAGCGCTAACAATCGTTCCCACGGCGGAAATTTGCCCCTGGGAGGACAGGAAAAAATGGATAATGGAGGAAAGTGCCGTTCCAAACAATGTAAGCAGAAGGATATCGAGGAGCATTAGAACGACGTCTGCGGCAGACATAAACCAACCTACAGCGGCAACATAGGCGAGGCATATACCGCCGGCGGTCAGGCAAATGATCAGAGTGGAGAGCAGGGACGCGGTGTAATAGCTCAGTGCAAGGGCAGAGGCCTTCACTGGAGCAATGCGCAGATCCTTGATAGATCCGTTTGCACGATCCTGCACCATAAGCATATTGGAGCAAAATGCCACCGTTACGCAGGATACAGCGAGAATGGAAGAAATCAGCTGGCTGCCTACGCAGCCATCGATCAGACTTTCTGAAACCTGTAGGGTTTCTGGCAGAGAAAGGGCAAAGCTGTCATGATAGACCTTT
>CANTEM010000067.1 GCA_947652805.1 uncultured Clostridia bacterium
ATGCGTGTATCTACTTTTGTTCGGCGCCCTTCCTACAAAGGAAGAACTGGATAAATTCAGCGCCCAGTTGGCGGCTTACCGCAGTCTCCCCACCAGCTTTGTCCGGGATATCATACTGAAGGCCCCCAGCCGGGACATGATGAATACTTTGGCCCGCAGCGTGCTGACATTGTATGCATATGACGATAATGCAGACGATATCTCTTTGCCCAATGTACTGCGGCAGTGCCTGCAGCTGATTGCTTTATTTCCCATGCTGTCCGTATACGGATATCAGTCTTATTCTCACTATCATGACAATCAAAGTCTGTTTATTCATGCACCGAAAGAAGAACTGTCTGCCGCGGAAAATCTGCTGCACATTCTTCGTCCGGACGGAAACTTTACAGAAATTGAAGCCCGCACGCTGGATCTTGCCATGGTGCTCCATGCAGAGCATGGCGGCGGTAACAACTCCACCTTTACCACCCATGTAGTAACCTCCTCCGGCACCGATACCTATTCCACTGTAGCCGCTTCCCTCGGTTCCCTGAAAGGACCCCGGCACGGCGGCGCAAACATAAAAGTCGTGCATATGTTTGACGATATGAAAAAGAATATCCCTGACAGAAGCGACGCATCTATCCGGGATTATCTGTACAAAGTGTTGCGCAAAGAAGCCTTCGACAAAAGCGGTTTGGTTTACGGAATCGGACATGCAGTTTATTCCCTGTCCGATCCCCGTGCAGATATCCTGAAAGCCTTTGCAAAGAAACTGTCTTATGAAAAAGGCATGGAAGAAGAATACGATCTGTACAAGCGCACCGCACGCAATGCATCGGAGCTGATTATGGAAACCAGAAAGATTTATAAAGGCGTCAGCCCCAACGTGGACTTTTACAGCGGCATGATCTATCGGATGCTCGGGCTTCCTGAAGAATTGTACACACCTATTTTTGCTGTATCCCGTATTGCAGGCTGGAGCGCACACCGTCTGGAAGAATTGCAGAACGCCGGCAAGATCATCCGTCCCGCCTACAAATGCGTGCGCGAGCGTCAAACCTATATTCCTCTGTCCCAGCGCAAATAAGAATAAGAGAGAAAAACTATGAACACAAATTCTTTCCCCAGAACCCAGGTAGGCGATGTCTCTGTATCCCGGTTTATTATCGGTTCCAACTGGATGGCAGGCTACAGCCACCGCAGCGACGCCGCCGATCAGATGATCAAAGAGCGCCATTGCACACCGGAAACCATGTATCCTATGTTTGATACATTTATGGAGCACGGGATTGACACCGTTATGGCACCTTTCGGTATGGTGCCCCATATATACCGCTCCGTAATGGATACCAGCGCGCGCTGGGGCAAAGAAATGATTCTGGTGGATACGCCGGTAATCAACGTAGACGACTCAGCCGAGGGCAGGCGCGAGGCACAAAAGACCATTCAGGAATGCGCGGCGCGGGGCGCAAAAATATGCCTGATTCATCATTATTCCGCTGAACAGCTGGTAGACAAAAATAAGCGGTGCATCCACCGACTGGACGATTATACAAAAATGATCCGAGACGCCGGCATGGTGCCCGGCTTGTCTGCCCATATGCCGGAACTGGTTGTGTACAGCGATGAAAACGGCTACGATGTGGAAACCTATATTCAGATATACAACTGTATGGGATTTCTTATGCAGGTGGAAATTGAATCGGTCAACGCGATTATCCGCAACGCGAAAAAGCCGGTTATGGTAATCAAGGCAATGGCAGCAGGAAGAACCACACCCTTTGTAGGACTCAATTTCGCTTGGGCAACAATCCGCGACTGCGATATGATAACCGTAGGATGCTTTAACGAACGGGAAGCGGCGGAAGATATTGAAATTTCCATAGCTGCCTTAGAGCGTAGAGGTGTCAACCTTGCAGGAAGAAGCAGTCCTGCCAAAAATCAGGCTGTTTTAAAAGGAAACACTTCGCAAACAGTAAATTCCGCCGAACAGGAATAACACCCCGCGGTTTTCTGCATACTATATACTATTGACACAAAAATTGCCGGGAGTAAATTCCTTACCGTCCCGCAACAGGAGGCAATCATGGTATTAAATCAAAAAGGAACCGCTGTTTCCTATCGCTGTCCCGAATGCGGGACGTGGGTAACAAGCATTGTCGGCGTATTTTCCCTTACCGCCGATATGCTGCGGCTGAGATGTCCCTGCAAAGGCAGCGAAATGACCCTGCTTTATGCAAAGGACAAAAAAATCCGCCTGACGGTTCCCTGCTTTCTTTGCCCGCAGCCCCACAGCTTTACCGTATCCTCACAGCTTTTCTTTGATAAAGATTTGTTCGCCCTGCCCTGTGCATATTCCGGAATCGACATCTGCTTTCTCGGAAAGGAACAGGCGGTAAGCGAAGCGATCAAGCAATCTGACAATGAGCTGATGGAGCTTCTTGGCGAGTCGGGATATGACGGGTTTGCCGCCGCAAGAGAAAAGCAGAATACGGAAATTTTTTCCGATCTGCAAATACTGGATATTATCCATTTTGTTGTGCGGGATTTGCAGGAAGCCGGAGAAATATCTTGCAAGTGTACAGACGGCAAAAGCGATTATTCTGTTGAAGTCACCGGCGACGGTGTTAAAGTACAGTGTGAACAGTGCGGCGCCAGCGCGCTCATTCCAGTCACAAGCACTTTATCTGCCAACGCATTTCTGCACTGCGAGCATTTGGATTTAATGTAAGAAAATCCTTCCGGGCGATGCCCGGAAGGATTTTACTTAGGAAAGAAAGAGGAAACATATATGAAAATCATAATTGCGTCAGACATCCACGGCTCAGCCCATTGGTGTCTCGAGCTCTTCCGCGCATGGGAAGAGGAAGAGGCTATAAAGTTGCTTCTGTTAGGAGATATATTGTACCACGGCCCCCGAAACGACTTGCCGGACGAATATGAACCCAAAAGAGTGCTTTCCATGCTGAATCACTTGCATGAACATATCCTCTGTGTGCGTGGCAACTGCGACACGGAAGTAGATCAAATGGTATTGGATTTTCCCATTTTGGCAGATTATGCCTTTCTGTGTACAGGTAGCCGGGCGATCTATGCTACTCACGGACACGTATATAATCCGGACAACCCGCCGCCGCTGCCGGGTGGCTCTGTTTTACTGAACGGACATACCCATGTGCCCGCCTGTACAGATACAGGAGATTTTATATATATGAATCCAGGCTCCGTCTCCATTCCAAAAGAAAACAGCCCCCACTCCTATATTCTATGGGAAGGTAACCGTTTCATCTGGAAGGATCTGTCTACTGGAAAAGCTTACATGGAAAAGATATTATAATAAAAAGAATGCAAGGGAACCCCTTGCATTCTTTTTATGCTTTCTCCGCACCCATGGCGTTGATCGTTTCTGCCAGAGAAGCCATACGCCTCTCCACCTTTTTCATATCTTCTTCATATACAGTACCCTTCAGATATTCCTCTTCCACCTTATCCAACTGTTCCACTATATCTATCCATTTGCTCCGGATCATGCTCCACCGAACAAATCTGGATACTGACCGACACATGATGCCTCCAGCAATAAACCACGTAAGGGTAACAAGATCCGCATACAAAACAAACAAAAGCGCAAGCAGATACAGCTTCTGATTGTCATATGCCGCCATCATAAAGGAGCACAGCAGAGCAAACAGTAGAACTGCTGCAATACAGGTTATCAGCAAAACCCGCCGATGTTTCTTAGAGAAAACATCTATATGATCCTGTGCACTGCTGCGCATTTCATGAAAGAGAATATCCTGTGTTTTTTCTTCCTCGCTTCTGGGCTGGTACAACTGCTTCACACTCCCTTCATTTCAACAGGCGCTGCGCCAATCCTATAAACTGCTCCGCGGAGAGTTTTTCTCCCCGGATATCCACACGCAGTCCCATATCCTCCAAAGCATCTGCAACGGCGTCTCTGACATATACGGAAGAGAGCGCATTGCTCAGCGTTTTCCGCCGCTGGGCAAATCCAAGAGAAATCAGCTCCTTGGCACAGGCAATCAGCCTGTCCAATGCCGCGTCCTCTGCCGGCAGTCCCGGAATCGCATCCCGTATACCATTTTTATAGAGTCGAACCTGCACTACCGATGATGCCACCTTAGGTTGAGGCAGGAAGTTTCCGGCAGACACATTAAAAAGTTTTTCCGCCGTTCCTGCAAGACGTACCGCGGCTGTAATCGCACCGTAAGCAGCAGAACCTGCCGGGGCGCACAGCCGATCCGCCACTTCCGTCTGCACAAGGACCGTGACAGACTGGATCTGGGGAGCCGCAGAAGGCTTCTGTGCTTCCAGCAGCTTCATGAGGATCGGCGTGGTGATATAATACGGCAGATTTGCACACACATGTACCGGAGATTCCCCAAACTGCCCATGCAAAAAAGCAGGCACATCCAGCTTCATAAAATCCTGATTAAAAACCTGCACATTTTCGCAGTCCGCCAGCGTCTCGCCAAGCAGCGGGATCAATCCCCGGTCAATTTCCACAGCGGCAACCTGATCGTAAAGGCGTGCAAGTTCCCGGGTCATTGTCCCAAGTCCCGGTCCAATTTCCAAAGCGCAAAGGGGATACCCGTAGGTCCCGCTCCATGCTTCTCTGGGAACAGACGATTCTGCAATCTCCTCCGGTATCCGGGAATTGATTAGGAAATTTTGTCCGAATCCCTTTTGCGGCGCAAGCTGATACTTTGCAAGAAGTTCCTTCACTACTGCCGGACTGCAAAGGTTTTTATCCCACACTTCCATTGTACCGCTCAAAGAATACGCACCTGATAACCGGTTTCAAAGGAGGCGCCAGGCTGTAATCGTTTTACATATTTTTTGTCTGCAAATTCCGGTGTTTCATCCAATCCGCCGGGAAGTCCGTTCCAGGGTTCCAGACAGATAAAGGGCGCGTCCATTTTAATGGGCGTCCAAAATCCGATTGCGTCAAAAGAAGCAAAATCGAATTGAATCCCGTGTCCGGTACTGCGGTTGACCAGCTTCAGACTTTTCTCCGGCAGATTTTCCACAATGATTGCATCATTGTCATAATCACTGTACCGGAGCGGCAATTCATTATTTTGAATCAAATCCAGCGCCGGAGACTCCGGATCCATATACCCGCCGTCCGGCTCTGTGATATGGGCGACTGCGCCGGCTGCGTCTGCAAAGTAAATGCTGTAATCGGAAAAGCTTTCCCCTTCCCGCAGAGGACAGTTGAATCCCGGATGTCCGCCGATACAGAACAGCATCTCTTTTGTATCCATATTGGTTACACGGTACGTAGTGGAGAAGCCGTCCTCCGTCACTTTATGAATAATTTCCAATGTGAAGTCATAGGGATATGCCTTTTTGCTGTCCTCGCTCTGCCGAAGCGCAAAAACTACCGTATCGGGAGCAACCTTTTCAGGGGTATATTCTACCTTCCGTGCAATACCGTGCTTAGGCATAGGATAGGATACACCGTCTAAAATGACACGGTCCTCCTTTGCTCTGCATACGATCGGAAACAGGCAGGGCGCCTGTCCGCTCCAGTATTTTGCCTCACCCTGCCATACATATTCGATTCCTTCATGCTGAAAGGAAGTAAGCTCTCCGCCTTTTGTATTGCAAACGGCAACAGCGCCGTTTTTTTCTATTGTAAAGGTCATGTTTATTCCCTCTTTTTTCAGAATGCAAGCTTTTCTGCCAGATATGCTTTCAGATCAGCAATGGCAACTCGTTCCTGCTTCATAGAATCCCGTTCCCGTACTGTCACGCAGCCGTCTGTTTCCGATTCAAAATCGTAAGTAATACAGAAAGGTGTTCCGATTTCATCCTGTCTGCGATACCGTTTTCCGATAGATCCGGTTTCATCAAATTCCACACGGAATTCCTTAGCAAGCTCCGTATAAACTTCTTCTGCCTTTTCTGTCAGCTTCTTAGACAAGGGAAGCACAGCAGCCTTGATCGGTGCAAGGGCGGGATGCAGATGCAGCACCACACGGATGTCGTTCTTTTCTGCGTCTACCACTTCCTCATCATACGCATCAATTAGGAAAGCAAGAGCTACCCGGTCCGCGCCAAGAGAAGGTTCAATTACATAAGGAATATACTTCTCACCGGATTCAGGATCAAAATACTCCATAGACTCGCCGGATTCATTCTGATGCGCCTTCAAGTCAAAGTCTGTCCGATCGGCAATTCCCCAAAGCTCGCCCCAACCAAAGGGGAACAGATATTCAAAGTCTGTCGTAGCATTGGAATAGTGACTGAGCTCCGCCTGCTCATGATCCCGCAGCCGCAGATTTTCGTCCGTCAATCCGAGAGACAGCAGGAACTGATGACAGTATTCTTTCCAGAACGCAAACCACTGCAAATCCTCGCCAGGTTTGCAGAAAAATTCCAGTTCCATCTGCTCAAATTCTCTGGTACGGAATGTAAAGTTACCGGGCGTGATTTCATT
>CANTEM010000068.1 GCA_947652805.1 uncultured Clostridia bacterium
TTCATGGTTTGATTCGTGATGAACAAGGACGAAAGATGAGTAAATCCTTGGGAATGGTGCGGAAGGTAGATGAGTTAGGTCGAATTGTGTTGCCTATCGAAATACGTAGAATGATGGAACTGAATCCGGGAGACGGCGCCGAAATTTTTGTGGAAAAAAATCGAGTGATTCTGCAAAAGTATTCTCCGTCCTGCATTTTTTGCGGTGAAGCTGACGATATTATCACATACAAGGACAGGAAAATCTGTAAGGATTGTCTTTTGCAGCTCAAGAAACAGGCAGACTAAACAACACCGTAAATTTTCAATTTGATATCTCCCAACGATATAGGAGCCTGCGTTTCCTGTGAATAGAAGTGCTGCCCCATATTTGCTGAAAAAATCGATCGCAAAAAAGGAATTCCCCAGCCATTGCCCGTCAGAAGATGACGGAAATGGTGCGGGGAATTTTTATTTTGTCCCTTTCCCGTCAGAGAATCTGAAAACAAGTGGTTTCACGATACGATGATTTGACCCGGTTTGCGTTTCGCCTGGGATAAAATCAGATCATACTATATATACAGCGGCATGGACACGGATATGCCTGCTATAGAGGAATTTTATTTTGTGGGAAGCTTGAAAAAGAAAGGTAAGGGACGATGGACAAAAAACAAATACCGGCGGCAGCCGGACAAGCTGTACGAAATGTGGCACAGCGTGTAAGCGAAAAGGTGAAGGGCGCTTCTCCTGCCTCACTGCGGCGGATTCTGATCCCGGCGGGAATTTTTATCGCCGGACTAATGTTTGGAGGAACGGATATTATTGTAGGCGTATATCCCCTTGGTACAGCGTTACTGTGCGCAGTGTCCGGCTGGACAGGGACAGCATGCGCCTATGCAGGCGCGGTGCTTGGCACACTTAGTATCCCGGCAGGCGGACTATGGTATGTGGTGGTTTTGACCGGAGTGCTTGCTGTGCGCATTATGGTGGGAATGGTCACGAGCCATATGCAGCAGGGCGGGGATCGGTCGGCGATCTTGCATAGGCTCTTTTATGAAAGCGGGAAAGCGCGCATTGTGACAGCGGCTGTCGGCGCCGCGGCAATCGGATGTATTTCCATATACAGCGGGTTGAGTTTGTACTACGATGTGTTTTCAGCGATTTTTGGAATCGTTCTGTATCCACTGTTTTGCGCAGTATTCAGACTTGCACAGAAACGTACAGCGTCTCATGAAATGCGGATTGTCGGTATGTGCGGTGTATTTTACGCGGTAACGCTGGCATTGGATTCCGTATCCATTCCCTTTAGCATTGGAATCCTATTCTCCTATTTTGTAACACTGTATGTTACATATGCTGGCGGCATTACATATGGCATCATATGGGGTCTTTTCTGTGGAATGGCGATGCAGCCCTTGTATGCTCCTATGTATCCCCTTGCAGCGGTATGTACAGGATTGCTGCTTCAAGCTTCTCCCGGAGGAGCAGTCCTGATTTCCGGTATGGTAAGTATGAGCTGGGCGCTTGGCGCAGGGGGCTTTACTGCCGTAACAGACGTTGCGCCGGAGCTGGCGCTGGTTTGTGCAGTCATGGCGCCGCTGATGACCTTCCGGGTTCTGCCGGTAAAGCTGCCTGCATTCCTTCTGCCTCCCCAGGAGTATGCAGGTGCAGAAATAACCATTCGGACAAACAAGCCCCAGCGGCGGTATGCACGGGTCTGCCGTTCTCTGGAATCCTTATCCAAGCTGCTGTTCAGCGTGTCGGATAAGCTGCGGTGTCCTTCCGCACAGGAAGCATATCAAATATGCACGGCTGTGCGGGCGCGGTATTGCTGCGGCTGTCCCCATGAAACAATTTGCAGTCGGGACGACGCAGAACAAGTTACCTCCTTTTTTGACAATATGGCGCATCGTTTATCTACCCATGGCAAGGTCAGCGCCCAGATTGTGCCGGAAGCCTTAGCGCGGCGCTGTCACCATATGGATGCAGTTTTAGATGCTGTAAATATGTCTGCCCGCCGCGCTGCCAGCGTGAATACCGCGTCGGAAAGAACAGAACTGTTTGCCTCTGATTATGGAGTGATTGCCCAGATGCTGCGGGAAACGGGAGAGGCGGACACAGAATGGGAACGGGATAAAAAAACAGAAGAAATTTTGCACCGTGCGCTGGAACGGCAGGGATTTTCCTATGCAGATACGTCTGTATACGGGCAGCGGCAGCGGCACGTATATATGCGCGGTGTAGATTTGTCTGACGGAGCAGGTGCGGAGGATATCCGGCTTTGCGCACAAAGTATCTTGGGCGGCAGATTGTCCACGCCGGAATTTTCCCTGGATGGGGCATATGTATCGGCGGCAATGCATTCGGTGCCTATGTTCGGGATCAAAAGCGGCAGGTATAGTTCGGCAGGACTAAGGGATGAAACCAGCGGGGACAGCGTATGTTCCTTTAAAAATAGTGAGGGATATTTTTATACATTGGTATCAGACGGCATGGGAAGCGGCAGGGATGCAGCGCTCACCAGCGGTATTTCGGCGGCGTTTTTGGAAAAGCTGCTGATTGCCGGCTGTCCCATGAAAGGCGCACTGGAAATGCTCAACTGTTTTATCCGGGGCAGTGAAGGGGAATGCTTTACGACAGTGGATCTTATGGAAGCGGATCTGATCACCGGCAGAGCCCGGTTTATCAAAAGCGGCGCGGCGCCTTCTTTTGTGGTCCGGGGCGGACAACTGTTCCGGCTCCATTCCAAAACAGTTCCGGTAGGGATTATCCGCGCATTGGACGCGGAAGCGATTTCCTTCGATTTGCAGGAGGGAGACACAGTGATTATGATGAGCGATGGCGTTACAGGAAATTATGAGGATTGCCCGTGGCTGTACGAGCTTCTGTGCAGCGGGCTGATGCATATGGATTCGCCGGCAGCGGCAGCACGACTGATCGGAGAGCGCGCGGCACAGACCATGGGAAAGGAGGATGACATTACAGTCTGCGTCATGCAGGTGGAACGGACATAGGACAAAAAACTGTAAACACGAAAAAAGGCTCCCTTGTGCAAAGGGAGCTCCCGCGCAGCGGGTGAGGGATTGTTGTACTGTCGATTTGCAGATTCTTTAAAATGATAGCAGGGACGATCCCCCAGTCTGTGACAGCCCCCTTTGCACAAGGGGGCCTTTTTATGTTTTGCGAACTCCACAAAAGGGGGCTTTTTCATTTGTACAGGTTACTGATCACTGAGCAAAACCCGGTCTGTTGTAAATTCCTGTTTCTTCTTTTCGGTATAAAGCTTCAGCAGTCCGTCCATGGTCATGTCGTCCCGCTCCTTCCCTTTCAGGGAGAGAATGACAGAGCCGCTGTCCATCATGATTGTGCTGTTTCCGGTTACAAGTGCTTGCTTCATGTTGTGCGTGATCATCAGCGTAGTCAGATTATTCCGCTGAACAATCCTGTTGGTGATTTCCATGATCTTTTCCGCAGTTGCCGGATCCAGCGCCGCAGTATGCTCGTCTAACAAAAGCAGATCCGGGGTGACCAGAGTACACATCAGCAGTGTTACTACCTGCCGCTGTCCTCCGGACAGCAGTCCCACTTTGGTTTTCATCCGATCTTCCAGCCCCATATGATATTCTGCAAGAGCTTCCCGGAACAGATTTGCCTTCCTTTTGGTGAGTGCCGGCGCAAGGGGACCGCTGTGGGCGCGGGTATATGCCAGCGCGAGGTTTTCTTCAATGGTCATTCCTGGCGCAGTTCCTTTCATGGGATCCTGAAAGACCCGTCCGATTCGGCGCGCCCGTTTGTGCTCCGGCATATATGTGATATCCCGTCCGCCCAGGCGGATAGATCCTCTGTCCGGCTGATATGTGCCGCAAATGGCGTTGAACAGAGTGCTTTTTCCTGCTCCGTTCGATCCGATAATGGTGACGAAATCTCCCTTTTCCAAGGTCAAATTTACATTTGAAAGGGCTGTATGCTGATTTACCGTTCCCTTGCCGAAGGTTTTGGACAGCCCGCGGATTTCCAGCATTGGTGTTTGTGTATTCATGCCTGGCGCGCCTCCAATCTGTTTTTCCATGCGCCGATATATTCCTTCACGGCGGGGATGATCAATGTAACTGCAACAATGACTGCGCACAGCAGCTTCATCAGGTTGGCGCTATTCTTTCCGAACAGTTCTGCGTCTACTACAAAGGTGACGATCATCTTATAGATAATGGAACCGCAGACTGCGGAGATCAGTCCGACGGTTACGCCCCGTTTCCCTCTGGGGAACAGGGAGAAGAGCGCTTCGCCGATAATGACTGCCGCAAGCCCGTAAATCAAGGTCCCACTGCTGGAGCTGGCGTCGGAGTAGCCTACATAATGGGCAATCAGTGCGCCGGACAGGGCGATCAGTCCGTTGGATACGCACAGTCCGATGATTTTCGTCCGGTCCACATTGATAGAGGACGCTCGAACCATGTCCGGGTTGTCTCCCGTTGCACGGATACACATGCCAAGGTGGGTTTTAAAGAACAGAATCATCAATGCGATCACGGCTAAGCAAAGAATCCCTGCAAGGATTGTGCCTGCAAGCTTTTTGTCGTCCCGGGTAGCGTCATCGCCCAGGAATACGTATGCCATTTTAAACAGGGTGTTTCCGCCGATAGAGAGGTTGGGACCGCCCCTGACCATAAGATTGATAGAATACAGCCCGCTCATGGTGATGATACCTGCCAGAACCGGGTGCACCTTCAGTTTTGTCTGCAATAAGCCGGTGGTCAGTCCTGCTGCCACTCCTGCAAGCAATGCAAACAGAAGGGAGAGACGGGGATATCCCATAGCGGCGGCAACGGCGGCAACGGCGTTACCGAAGCCGAAGGAGCCTTCTGTTGTCAGATCCGGGATATTCAGCACACGCAGGGAGATAAACACGCCGAGGGCTAACAGTCCGTATAAAAAGCCCTCCTGCAAAGCCGTTACGTACAGCATGATTTTTGATCCTTTACTTTCGTAGAATTATTTGTTTTCGTACAGATTGATTGTATAGCCCAGTGCAGCTTCATCCGGGATGCTGATATCCAGCGCTTTTGCAAGGTCTGCGTTGATCGTGCAGTAGTCGATATCCACTACAACCGCGGGAATATCTGCTACAGCGGTGCCTTTCAGATATTCGGCAGCCATAGCCGCAGTTTTTTCACCGATGCCTTTGTCGTCAATCGCAAGGGTTGCAAAGCAGCCGGAAGCAACGGTGGTTGCAGAGGAACAGTATGTGGGGATTTTTTCATCCTTGCAGATTTCGGTGAGTGCGGAAATACCGGACTGTACGATTGCATCGTTGGGAATGAAGATCACGTCCGCTCCGTCTGCGATCAGGGCTTCTGTCACGCTGGCTACGTCGTCGGAGGTTTCCACCGTTTTTACGGTGTAGTTGATATCCTTGGAATCCAGATATTCGCAGGCAGAGTTGACTGTGCTGGTTGCATTTGCCTGGGCGGTGCAGTAGATCAGACCGAATTTGCTGATATCCGGAGTAAGGGTGTATGCCAAATCAATAATCGCAGAGGTAGGGATCGCGTTTGAGGTGCCGGTTGCGTTTTTATCCGGCGTCTGCATTTCGGTAATTACGCCTGCTGCCACAGGATCCGATACTGCGCAGAAGAAGTTGGGCGTATCTGATTCCATATTGACAAATGCCTGGGTGGAAGGGGTTGCAATGGTGAACACTGCATCGTAGGAACCGTCGTCCATAGTTGCGCAGATGGTGGAGAGTGCGGTTGCATCGCCCTGTGCGCACTTGTAATCAATGGTGGTATTGTCATCGGTGTAGCCGGCTTTTTCCAGCCCGGAGATAATGCCGTCACGCATATCTACAAACGCACCGTTTTCAATCTGGGAGATAATACCGAATTTGTAGGTTTCCGTTTTGGTGCCGTCGGTACTCTCAGTTTCTTTGCCTGTGTCTGCGGGCGCTTTTTCGCAGCTGCTCAAGAGCATGGGTACAGCCAGCAGGGTCAGTGCCAAAAGAAGGGAAAAAAGTTTTTTCATTGTAAGGGTCCTCCAAAATAAATTGATTGATTTTATATTCAGCCGCTGCAGCGGGAACTGACTTGATTTTATATAGGGACTTTGGTATACTTAACGTATACGAGTAAGGAGAGACAGCTATGATCCACATGGTTTTTATGAAATTTGAAGAAGGATTTTTCTCCCCTGCTATTTCCCGGGAAATAGCGGATGCGTTTCATCGCTTGCAGCAGGCGCTGCCGGAGGAGATTCTCTCAGTGCAGGTGCAGGAAAACTGTGTTGCCAGAGAAGGGAACATGGATTTGCTCATTCAAATGGAGCTGCAAAGTGCACAGTCTCTGGAGCGGTATCTGCGCCATCCGGTGCATCTGGAAATCGGCTCTGTCATGAATCCGCATATTGTGCAGCGGTGTTTATGAGAACATCGTATACGGAGAGGCAGGTTATGAGAGGTA
>CANTEM010000069.1 GCA_947652805.1 uncultured Clostridia bacterium
GAATTGATGCAAATACATATATTATCAGTGAATACCGCCATTGGGAGGAAACACGTTTGAAAGAAATCCTTGCAGATGCACAATTATTAGAAAAAAATACAACAGCAGCTTTAGAGGAGGGCGGTGTGTATCGGATCCGGTGCCGATTATACTGTTTGGCGGATATTGCGGTACGTCAGCCTCTCGCAATTGAAGAAATTTCATCTACTGAACAGTAAATTTTATAAAAAGATGTGTCATATCTTGAAAACCAGCAGCTTTTTTTGATATAATAAGTACAGACATATACACTCCGGAAGGTGAGGTATTACTTTGCATTTGGAACAAATTGAATTTGCAACAATTGATCAGCAGCAGGCAGTTTTTGGCGCTTATGACCGATATGTTCAAATCATCGAAAAAGCGTTTTTGGTTTCCGTTGGGTTGCGGGGCTCGGCAGCAGAAGTAAAAGGCGAGAATGCTGTAAATGTATCGAACGCGGCGGCAGTGATTCGATCTCTCCAGCAAATCTATGATCGGCAGGAAACTTCTATAGATGAAGATGTTATTTATCGGCTGATAGACGATGTCACCGAGGGCGATATCGGCGAAACGATAAAAGCAATGGAGGATGTTGTAACCCTGACCCACAAGGGAATTCCGATCAAATGTAAAACCCTTGGTCAGAAAAATTATGTAAAGGCGCTGCGGAAAAATACCGTTACAATCTGTATCGGTCCCGCAGGAACCGGTAAGACATACCTTGCTGTTGCCCAGGCTGTCGATGAATTGAAAAAGGGAGAAATCGAGCGGATTATCATGAGCCGCCCGGCGATCGAAGCAGGGGAGGAACGGCTCGGCTTTTTGCCTGGCGATCTTGCCCAGAAGGTAGACCCGTACCTGCGTCCGTTATATGACGCGCTTTATGATATGTACGGTCCTGAAAAGGCAGATAAGATGCGGGAAAAAGGGATTATTGAAATTGCTCCCTTAGCTTATATGCGCGGACGTACATTAAATCGGGCGCGCGTGATTATTGATGAAAGCCAAAATGCGTCTCTTTCCACTTTGAAAATGGCGCTGACCCGTTTGGGCGAGGGCTCAAAAATGGTTTTAACCGGAGACGTAACACAGATAGACCTTCCGTATAAGGAGGATTCCGGCTTGGAAAAATGCGCTTCCATTTTGGAGGGAATCGAAGGCATTTCCGTCATGCGTCTGGGCAATCGGGACGTGGTGCGGAATAAAATCGTAAAGGATATCGTAAAAGCCTTTGAAAAGGCGGAAGCGGATAAGCCCTCGCAGAAGCCCCGGCAATACAGACCGAGACGGTAAGCAAAGCAGCACGGTTATGCCGTGCTGCTTTGCTATTTCTGTAAAAATAAGTCTTTACAAACACCTGCAAAAAGTTGTATAATAAAATGGAATATGAAATCAGGCAGGAAAGGGAGCGCCATGAAACTGAAAGTCTATTTTGACAATGCTCAGAATCAAATTTCTGTGGACAGTGCTTTGCAAGCCCTTGTGCAAAGTGCAATCCTGGAAACGCTGCAATATGAAAATTTTTCCGCGGACTGTGAAGTGTCTGTGACGTTTACGGACAATGCCGGCATTCAGGTGCTGAATCGGGAATACCGGGAAAAGGATGCGCCCACAGATGTGCTGTCCTTTCCCATGTTTGACTTTCATTCTGAAGAGGTGCCTATAGGCGAAGAATCCCTCCCCCTTGGGGATATTGTGATTTCTCTGGAACGGGCGCGGGAACAGGCGCAGGAGTATGCCCACAGCTTCCGCCGTGAAGTGGCATTTCTGACTGTTCATTCCACGCTGCATCTCTTGGGATATGACCATGAGATTTCTCAGGCTGCGGAAGAGGAAATGTTTGACAGGCAGCGTGCTGTGCTGGCAAAAATGAAGATCAGACGGGATACGGATCAAAATACAGAAAGTGAATTTGAAGAATGAAGAAAACTGCTTTTATTGCCATTGTCGGCAGACCGAATGTGGGAAAATCCACACTGATGAATGCGCTCCTTGGAGAAAAGGTAGTGATCGTATCCAGCAAGCCCCAAACTACCAGAAACCGGATTATGGGTGTTCTGACCAAAGATGAAAATCAGTTTGTTTTTCTGGATACGCCCGGAATCCACAAGCCTAAGACCAAGCTTGGCAATTATATGATGAAAAGCGTGCGTTCCTCCATGGGAAGTGCGGATGCGGTGATTTTGATTGCTGATGCGGGACGTGCCCCCGGAATGGTGGAGGAAAATGTCGTAAATCAGGTCAAAGAAGCGGGACTGCCTGCAATTCTTGTGCTCAACAAGTTGGATTTGTACAACCGAGAGCAGCTTGCCAAAACAATAGAACAGTATGCCGCACTGTATGACTTTGACGCATTCATACCAGTAAGCGCGCTGAAAGAAAAGAATGTGGATGTAGTTCTCACTGAAGCAGAAAAGTTTTTGTATCCTTCCGACTGGATGTTTGAGGAGGACATGCTTACTGATCAGCCGGAACGGCAGATTGCAGCAGAATTTATCCGAGAAAAAATGCTCCGTTCCCTGTCAGAAGAAATTCCCCATGGAGCAGCAGTCGTCATTGAAGAATTCAAAGAAACAGATAAGCTGATTTCCATTCGTGCGGAGATTTTCTGCGAGCGGGAATCCCATAAGGGAATCATTGTGGGCAAAGGTGGGCAAACCCTGAAAACAATCGGATCCCGGGCAAGAGAGGATTTAGAGGCTTTCTTCGGAATGAAGGTATATTTGAATCTTTGGGTGAAAGTCAAGGAAAATTGGCGGGACAGCGACTTCAATTTGCATAACTTTGGATATAACCCCAAAAATCTGGAGTGATCCGGCTCTATGGAAAAATTGACTGTACACGGGCTTACCGTCCGTGAGACGGAAATTGGGGAATATGATAAGCTTATTACGCTGGTAACAATGGAGCAAGGGCTTTTGTCCATTATGGGCAAAGGCGTCAAAAGTCTGAAAAGCAAAAATATGGCGGCGTGTCAGCCCTTTTGCTACAGCACTTTTACGCTGCGCCGCAGTGGAAAGTATTATTATATTGTGGAAAGCGAGCTCTCCCAGTGCTTTTACGGGCTGCGCACGGATTTGGATAAAATGGCGCTGGCTGCATATCTTTGTGATGTCTGCGCCGACAGTTCGGTGGAAGGCGCTGCTGATCCAACCCTTTTGCGTCTGACTCTAAATGCGCTTTATGCCCTGAGTGAAAAAGATCTGGACTTGCGTATTCTAAAGGCTGCATTTGAATTCAAATGTGCTTGCGAGACTGGATTTTTGCCCCAGCTTGAGGGCTGCGATATGTGTGGATGTGATGGAGCAGATGCAATGTATCTGGATGTGATGAACGGCAGACTGCTGTGCCGTCCATGTCGAGATCAGGCAAAACAGGAATCGGAAGCTGCTGCGCCGGACAGCGACGGAACTGCTCGGTATTATATGTTTCTCACGCCCGGTGTACTTGCTGCCATGCGCTATTTAGCTGAGACTCCGGTAAACCGTTTTTTGTCCTTTTCCTTGCAAGAGGATGATGTACATTTGTTTGCCCAGGCTTGCGAGAAGTATCTTCTGCATCATATTGAGCACTCTTTTTCTACACTGGGATTTTATAAGTCTTTGTTATTATGAACAAAACAGCACCTCCAATCGGGCATGCTGTATAATAAATGGTGATATGAACGAAAAAATATTTTCAATTTTGGAATTTGATAAAATCCGGCAGCTCCTTGCGGCCGGAGCTTTGACGGAGGGTGCACGGCAGCGGGCGTTGGAGCTTACCCCTTCTGATGATATAGACGAGATCCGCCGCAGACAGCTGCACACAGCGGATGCAAAACGCCTGCAAGGGCAAAAGGGAACGCCCTCCTTCGGATCCGTACGGGATGTGCTTGGCGCGTGTGAACGGGCGGAAAAAGGTGCGGTTCTTTCTATGCGAGAGCTTTTAGACTGTGCCAATGTGCTGCGCACAGCAAGATCCCTGTTGGAATACAGCAAAAGTGATCGGCTGTTTGACTCTTCATTGGATGAGATTTTTGCACGGCTGATTCCGGAAAAATCCTTGGAAGAAAAAATCAGTCGTGCAATCGTTTCTGAAGAAATGGTCGCAGACGATGCAAGTCCTGCGCTTTTGGACATTTGTCAGAAAATCCGCAAAACCAATGCACGGATCGCCGATCTGATGCAGCAGTACACCCAAGGCAGTGCCTACTCCAAATATTTGCAGGAAAACATTGTTACAACCAGAGGTGGGCGTTTTGTAATTCCGGTAAAAAGCGAGTACAAAAACGAGATCAAAGGGCTTGTACACGACACGTCTGCATCCGGCGCAACCCTGTTTATTGAGCCGATGCGGGTGGTAGAGGCTAACAATGAACTGCGGCAGCTTCAGAGCGAGAAGGAGCATGAAATCGAGCGTATTTTATGGGAGCTTTCCGGCTTGGTTGCTGTCAGTGCTTTTACCATTGTATGTGACTATAAAAATATAACGGAGCTTGCTTTTATTTTTGCATGTGCTGAGCTTGCTTACCGTATGAACGCCTGCTCCCCGACTGTTACAGAAGAACGACGGGTAGAACTCATCCGGTGCCGCCACCCTTTGATTGACAGGGCAGTGCCTGTAAATATTCTCCTTGGCGGGGAATATAGTATGCTGGTGATTACCGGACCGAATACAGGCGGAAAGACAGTTGCATTGAAAACATTGGGACTCTTTTCCCTGATGGCGCAGGCGGGCTTGCAGCTTCCTTGTGAGCAGGCATCTATCTGTGTTTTTGACGCAGTATTTGCGGATATCGGTGATGAGCAGTCCATCGAGCAGTCCCTTTCCACGTTTTCCTCTCATATGGTGGGAATCGTATCTATTTTGGAGCAAATGACAAATCAATCCCTTATTTTGTTTGATGAGCTTGGATCCGGAACGGATCCTGTGGAAGGCGCGGCACTTGCAACCTCCATTTTAGAGGAGGTGCTTGCGGCAGGTGCAATTTGCGCGGCAACTACCCATTATGCAGAACTGAAGGCGTTTGCTATTGAACGGGAAGGCGTTTGCAATGCTTCCTGCGAATTTGATGTTGAAACCCTGCGTCCTACCTATCGTTTGATGATTGGCACCCCTGGAAAATCCAACGCTTTTGCGATATCGGAGCGGCTGGGAATATCCCGTCAGATTATAGAACGGGCAAAGGGGTATGTAGATAATGGCAGCAGAAGTTTTGAAGCGGTTATTGCAAAAATGGAAGCCGAGCGGTTCGCGTTGGAAACTGAAAAGGAAAAGGCTGAGAAGCTTCGCAGGGAATATGAATCCTTCAAGCGCGATGCAGAATCTACCTTGCATGAGAAGCTGGAGGAGGCGGAACGGGAAGCAACCCGCATGACGGATAAGGCACGACAGATTTTAGACAGCGCCCGTGCATCCAGTGATTTTATACTACGGCAGTTGGATGAGGCAAAGCGTGCAAAGGACTCGGAAAAATTCGGAGATAAAATTGCATCGGCAAAACGCAACATCAAAACCCAGGTAAAGGATTTTTACAATAAAAATACGCCGGAAGAAAAGGAGGATCATTATGTCCTGCCCAGAGCCTTGAAAAAGGGAGACACTGTTATCCACCGCAGTCTCGGTACAAAGGGCACGCTTTTGGAGGATCCGGATAAAAAGGGAAATGTAAATATCCAGATGGGTATTTTGAAAACAAAAATGCATGTGTCCCAGCTTCGTCTGTTGGAGGAAGAGACGACCGTGCAGGCAAAGGGAAAGCAGACATCCCGCTCCGCCTACAAAGCCGCCGCAGCAAAATCCTTTAAGCCGGAGCTTGATGTGCGGGGAATGATAGGCGATGATGCCTGCTTCATGCTGGATCGGTATTTAGACGATGCGTTGGTTGCCGGAATCTATAGCGTTACAGTGATTCACGGTAAGGGAACCGGCGCACTCCGTAAGGCCATTTGGAATTATCTAAAGAAGGATTCCCGCGCAGAGTCTTACCGGGTCGGTCAGTACGGCGAGGGAGATTACGGCGTGACGGTGGTGGAACTTCGCCATAAATAAAGCTTATTCTGCCTGTGTGGGCAGTGCGAATCCGTGTATGAATCCGGACACATCAGACGAACAGATATCTCCGCCAATTACCCGATTTTTATAGATGATGATATTTGCATAAACAGTACCGTCGTAATCCGGGTAATTTGTAATCTGATATGTATAACGCGTTGCTGTCTTTCCTTTATATTTGGCAAGATCCAGCCCTTGCGCTTTCTGTACTTCATTATACGAATTCATAACCTTATCGAAATCGGAAGGAATGCGAACCTCAATTTCTTCTACAGCATCCTTGCCGGCATCCCAGCCAAACTGTGCCAAAAACTGGAGCTACGAAACGACACGATAAAACAAAGAAACGCAATCTTGATG
>CANTEM010000070.1 GCA_947652805.1 uncultured Clostridia bacterium
GATACTCACACTAATATAAAGGCTCCCTTGTGTAAGGGGAGGTGGATCGCCACAGATGATACGGAGGGGTTGTTTGCAGTTGCTTTCGTCGGGAGCCTTCTTTAATTGTGCTTCGTAACAGATCCATAGGATCCGCATAGCAGTTTCAGTACGCTGTACAAACTGAGGAAAGCCTTTAATCTGTACCTTCCCTTTCCAAAATGCTGCGCAGCTCCTCCAGAGTCTGCGCCCGGTTGATCTGCTCCCGCATCCGGGAAGATCCCCGCATACCCCGGATAAAGTGGGCGGCTCTCCCTCTGGATTCCCGCACACCCCTCTCTTCTCCCTTATCCGAAACAATCCCTTCAATCAGCTCCATAGCCGTGCGGCGCAGTACGTCCTCCGTAGGATGGACATATGCCTCTCCTGCAAGGGCAGCCCGCACCCCGCTGAATATCCACGGATTGCCCAGCGTCTCTCTGCCGATCATGATTCCGTCACAGCCGGTTTCCTCCAGCATCCTGCGTGCATCTTCCCCGCTACGTATATCTCCATTACCGATCACAGAAACACTGTCCGGCAAAGCACGGCGTACAGCCCGGATGATCCCGTTGTCAGAGGAAGGCGCGTACATCTGATTCCGTGTGCGCCCGTGTACTGCAATTTCCATTGCTCCGTTTTCCGCACATACCGCCGCTACTTCCACTGCATTGATATGGGTACTGTCCCAGCCGGCACGGATCTTCACGGTCACAGGCAGTCCGTAAGGCAGAAGGGCGCGATGCACAGCGGCAACAATCTGTCCGCACAGCGCCGGATTCTGCATCAGGGCACTGCCGTCCCCGGAAGTAACGATTTTGCGAACGGGACAACCCATATTGATATCAATTGCCCGAGGCGGGTGCACATAGGAAGCGCCCGCATAATCTCCCGCCGCCAGCATAGCGGCGGCTTCTCCCATCACAGCCGGGTCGTGCCCGAAAATCTGAATCGCGCACCGGGTATCCCCCGAGGGAATTTTTGCAAGCACCGCTGTTTTTTGATCCTTATATACCATTGCCTGGGCGGAAATCATTTCCGTCACAGTTCGGTCCGCGCCAAAACGGCGGCATAGCAGCCGGAAAGGCGCATCCGTAAATCCCGCCATAGGAGCGAGAATCAGTGGGATATTTTGCTTTGTATTATTATTCATCATCCAGTTTGAGCACTGCCATAAACGCTTCGGGAGACACCTGTACGCTGCCGAGCTGACGCATTTTCTTCTTGCCTTCCTTCTGCTTTTCCAACAGCTTTTTCTTTCTGGTAATATCACCGCCATAGCATTTGGCAAGCACGTCCTTGCGCATCGCCTTTACTGTCTCTCTTGCAATGATCTTGGAGCCGATCGCAGCCTGAATCGGGATTTCAAACAACTGCCGGGGAATATTTTCCTTCAGCTTTTCCGCAATTTTCCGGGCTCTGCCATAGGCTTTATCCTTGTGCACAATAAACGTCAGCGCGTCCACAACATCTCCATTGAGAAGAATATCCAGCTTGACAAGCTCACTGGGCTCATAGCCTTTGATTTCATAATCCAGAGAAGCATATCCCTTGCTTCTGGATTTCAGCGCGTCAAAAAAGTCATATATAATTTCATTGAGAGGAAGGGTGTAATGCAGCTCTACCCGCTGGGTATCCAGATACTTCATATCCAGATAGATCCCTCTGCGGTCCTGACACAAATCCATAATACCGCCCACATATTCCGTAGGCGTGATGATGCTTGCGGAAACCATCGGCTCTGCCGCCGCCTCAATTTCATCCGCAGAGGGGAAATTGCTGGGGTTGTCGATCTGCAAAGTAGTTCCGTCCCGTTTTGTTATCTCATAAATAACGCTGGGCGCCGTAGTGATCAAATCCAGATTGAATTCCCGCTCCAGGCGCTCCTCAATAATCTCCATATGGAGCAGTCCCAAAAATCCGCAGCGGAAGCCGAATCCAAGGGCGGCCGAGGTTTCCGGCTCAAAGGTCAGCGCCGCATCGTTGAGCCGCAGCTTTTCCAATGCATCCTTTGTTTCGTTATACTTTGCGCCGTCCGCAGGATAAATGCCTGCATACACCATAGGCTGCACACTTTTGAATCCCGCCAGTGCCTCGCTGCATGGATTCTCTGCCAGTGTGATGGTATCACCCACCTGGGTATCGGATACTGTTTTGATAGAGGCGGTAATATAGCCAACATCTCCCGCCTGGAGGCAATCCAGCTTGCGCATCCCGAAGGGTTCCAGCGCGCCTACTTCTGTTACTTCAAATTGGGCGCCGGTGCTCATCAGCAAAATTTTGTCTCCCACACGAACGGTACCGTCCATGACCCGGATATATACCACTACCCCCAGATATGCATTATATGCAGAATCGAAAATCAGACAGCGCAGGGGCGCGTTCTCATCCCCGCTGGGACAGGGAATCTGGGCGATGATTGCATCCATGACATCCTGGATATTCAATCCTGTTTTGGCAGACACCGCCGGACATCCCTCGGCGGGAATGCCGATCACTTCCTCGATTTCTTCCCTGCACTTGTCCGGCATGGCAGAAGCAAGGTCAATTTTATTGATCACCGGGACGATTTCCAAATCTGCGTCCACTGCCAGATATGCGTTTGCAAGGGTCTGGGCTTCAATTCCCTGGGTAGCATCCACCACCAAAAGCGCCCCTTCACAAGCATTCAGGGAGCGGGAAACCTCATAGTTAAAGTCTACATGTCCGGGGGTGTCTATCAGATTCAGGGAATAGGTCTCCCCCGTCCGGTCTGTATAATTGATACGAACTGCACGGGCTTTGATCGTGATGCCCCGTTCCCGCTCCAGTTCCATATCATCCAGCAGCTGCTCCTCCATTTCTCTGGAGGTAACAGTGTTGGAAAATTCCAGAATCCGGTCGGCAAGAGTGGACTTGCCATGGTCTATATGAGCAATTATAGAAAAATTGCGGATATGCTTTTGCCGCTCTGAAAGTTCTGCCATTGATCAATCCGATGCGCCGGAGCGCTCCTTTCTGAAAGGAATACATACTTTTCTATTATACAGTATACAATATTTTTCTCTCTAAAGCAATCAAAAGCATTAAAAAATCTACGGAAAAAATGCTCCTCTATTGTATAGAAACGAAAAATGTGATAAAATGACAATATCGATTGGACTATATTATACACCGAGGTGCAAAACGTATATGCTAAACACATCCTATTCTGCCAGCCTGCATGGAATTGATGGATACATCGTAACCGTAGAATGCAATTCCAGTCAGGATATTCCCATTTTTGATATCGTCGGCTTGCCGGACGCCGCTGTGAAAGAGGCCAAGCAGCGGGTGCGCGCGGCAATGACAAACAGTGATTTTGCATTTCCGGAGTTAGCGATCACTGTCAATCTGGCTCCGGCAGACATCAAAAAAGAAGGATGCGCTTTTGACCTCGCTATATTCATGGCCATTCTGAAAACCGCCGGAACCATTCCGGAAGCGTGCGACCTGACCGGACGGTGCTTCATTGGTGAGCTGTCCTTTTCCGGCGCGCTGCGGAGCGTGCCCGGAATTTTATCTATGGTGATCGCCGCAAAGGACGCCGGCTTCACAGAAGTGTTTGTACCGAAATGCTGCGGCTCTGAAGCGGCGGCGGTAGAGGGTATTTCCATATATGCCGCAGACGATGCGGCGCAGATTGTACGTCACTTACAGGGGCTGGAAGCGCTGCCTCTGTTTGAGGGTGCAAAATATGATTTGGAAAATTACAGCCTTGCAGGCTGCAATTTTTCCGATGTCCGGGGACAGGAGCGCGCAAAACGCGCGCTGGAAATTGCTGCGGCAGGCGGGCATAATGTATTGATGATCGGGCCGCCCGGCGCAGGAAAATCCATGCTTGCAAGAAGACTGCCTACTATTCTGCCTCCCATGTGTATGGAGGACGCAGTAGAAACCACCAAAATCCATTCTGTCGCCGGCATCCTAAAGGAAGGCACTTCTCTGGTATGTCAGCGTCCATTCCGCAGCCCCCACCATACTATGAGCATCGCTTCTCTGGTAGGAGGTGGTGCACGACCCAAGCCGGGAGAAGTTTCCGCGGCACACAACGGCGTACTTTTTCTGGATGAACTGCCGGAGTTTCCCAAAAATGTAATTGAAGGGCTGCGTCAGCCATTAGAGGACGGAGAGGTTACGATCACCCGCGCCGCCGGAAAAACTACCTATCCCAGCCGGTTTATGCTTGTATGTGCTATGAATCCCTGCAAATGCGGATACTTTGGCTCGCAAAAGCGCAAGTGTACCTGCCGCAGAGAAGAAATCCGCCGGTATCTTGCAAAGGTCAGCGGACCGCTGCTGGACCGGATCGACATTCAAATCGAAATTCCCGCATTGGAATTCAGCGAAATTTCCGATCCCACTCCAACAGAAGATTCCTCTGTAATCCGCACCAGAGTCATCGCCGCAAGAGACTTCGCACAGCAGCGGCTTGGCGGTGCAGTCTCCTGCAACGCGAACATGACAGCTCAGCAGGTGCGGCAGTTCTGCACAGTAGATCCGGCAGGAAATGCCATTTTAGAAAATGCCTTTGAAAAATTCGGCATGTCTGCAAGAGGACACGACCGAGTTTTGAAGGTTGCGCGCACCATAGCAGACTTGGATCGCAGCGAAACCATCCGGGCAGCCCATATTGCAGAAGCGGTACAGCTGCGCAGTCTGGATCGCAAATACTGGTAAGGAGGACTTACATGCTGGATTTTAACCGTTATTTTTTACCGGACAGACGGATATTTCTGGATAATGTGCAATATGAAACTTTGGAAACGCCCAATCCAACAGAAAACCGAAAGCTGAACTGCAAAGACACAATTCTGGCCCAGCGCAGCGACAAATGGATAAAAATCAATTTCAACCGTACGCTGAGCTTTGCACCGGAAGGGGTATTTCGTCTGTCCGTCACCTATGGCGTACTGCTATTCTTTAATCCGCAAACAAAGGACGAAATCAACTGGAAGGAAACTGACATTGCAGGTGCGTTCCGGGAAAACTGCAAGCCCCTGCTTGCAAATATGATGTCCCGCACCTCCCTTATGGTTGCGCAGATTACCTCCGCATCCGGGCAAAATCCCCTGATAACACCAGCCGCGCCTGTAGCAGACGCCGGATCCGCGCAGTAAATATACTAAGTTCCAAACGAAAGGAAAAATCCGTTTTGAAAAAACCTGTATTAAAGATTCAATATGACTCCCCTGTTATTCTGACCTTTGCCCTGCTGGGACTTCTTGCCCTGCTGATGAACGGATGGACGGGGGGCTGGACAAATACACATCTTTTCAGTGTATACCGGGCGTCTCTTACAGATCCCCTTACATATGTACGTATGTTCGGACACGTGCTGGGACACGCGGATTGGTCCCACTTTTTCAGCAATATATGCCTGATTCTGGTACTGGGTCCGGTAGTGGAAAGCCGGTACGGCAGCTGGAATCTCTTTTTCTCCATACTGATTACAGCGCTGGTTTCCGGTATTGTTTATTTTGTATTTTTCCCCGGGAACGCACTCTTAGGTGCCTCCGGCATCGTATTCATGCTGATTTTCCTTTCCTCTATTTCAGGAATCCGAGGCGGAAATATCCCTGTATCGCTGATTTTGGTTGCACTCATCTATCTGGGACGGGAGATTTACTCCATGATTTTTGTCGCAGACAACATATCTCAGCTGACACATATTATCGGCGGGCTTTGCGGGATCATATGCGGCGCCGCAATGGCGCGGGGGAAAAGATAAGGGTTCCAACGAAAAGCCCCCCCTTGTGAGAACCCACTGCGTGGCTCCATAGGGAGGTGGCAGCGTTAGCTGCCGGAGGAATTGTTTCGGCAGACTGTCGATTTTCAGGTGTTGCAAAATGATAGCAGTACAATCCCTCAGTCGCTTCGCGACAGCCCCTTTTGCACAAGGGGGCCTTTTTGTCGGAGGCTTTTTATCTTCAACTGGTTTTTTCCGCAGTATAGGGAAACGCATGAAGAACCCCATCGCTGACCGCACCGTAGAATACCTCTTTCGGCGAACCGATATTCATGGCATGAAGCTGCTTATCCAGCCACTTTGCATCCAAGCCTTCCTCCCGCAAGCGATTCCAGTCCACAATGCCGTCCATGATGACTGCGGTATCCAAGGTTGCTTTTGCAACGGAAATGCCCATATCATGGGGCGTTGCCGGTCTGTTTTCCGATTTGGGCATAATACTCAGTTTCCCATTTGCCTCCAGAATCACGCATTCCACCTGGGTCAAATCAAAATATCCGCCGCTTCTGCAATGCATTACAAATTCGTCCACCTCCAGACATGCATTTTTGCCAGTTTTTTTGATCA
>CANTEM010000071.1 GCA_947652805.1 uncultured Clostridia bacterium
AATTTCAGCAGGACAATGGCGTTTTGTTTGGGTTTGTATGCCTGCGCCAGCCTGCTTTTTTTATGAAAGGGAATACATATGAAAACACTTGGGTACTACAACGGAAAATACGATGAATTGGAAGAGATGTCTGTTCCTATGCTGGACAGAGCATGTTATTTCGGAGACGGTGTGTATGACGCAACCTATTCCAGAAATCATATCATCTATAATCTGAACGAGCATATTGACCGGTTCTACAATAGCGCGGCACTTATGGGCATTCGCATTTCGCAGACAAAAGATGAAATGAAAGCTCTGCTTTCCGAAATGGTGCGCAAGGTGGATGACGGGGAACAGTTTGTTTACTGGCAGGCAACCCGCGGCAGCGGAATCCGCAAGCATACCTTCGGAGATGATATGACTGCGAACATCTGGATCATGCTTACCCCGGCAAAAATTACGGACAACAGTGTTCCGATCCATTTGATTACCGCAGAGGACACCCGGTTTTTCCATTGCAATGTAAAAACACTGAACCTGATTCCCAGCGTGCTGGCTGCAAGGAAAACGGAAGATGCCCAGTGCAGGGAATGCGTGTTCCACCGGGGAGAGCGGGTAACGGAGTGCGCCCATTCCAACGTACATATTATAAAGGATGGTATATTCCGCACTGCTCCTACGGATAATTTGATCCTGCCCGGAATTGCCCGTGCAAACCTGATCAAAATGTGCAAAAAGAACAATATCCCTGTAGACGAAACACCCTTTACAGTACAGGAACTGCTGGATGCAGATGAAGTCATCGTTTCCAGTTCCGGCTCCTTCTGCCTGTCTGCCGCTACGGTTGACGGCAAGCCTGTAGGCGGAAAGGCGCCGGAATTTTTGGAAATTCTGCGTCGGGATCTGGTGGCAGACTGGACGCAGGCTACCCAGGCATAACAAAAGAAAGGCATGGATGTAAAATGACACAGGAAGAACTGACGCTGGAAAATCTGGGAAGCAGCTTGGACGATTTAGCGAATCTGGATCCCAGAGGATACGGTGTATGTAAAATACTATATAAGGGAGCGCGGGCATATCAGGGTGAGCCGCTGACAATGAATGCGGCAAAGAAGCTGTGTGGCATGCTCCGACAGGATGATGTTGTATATTTGATCAGCGGTTTTGTGCTGCGACCCTATAAAAAAGCGGAAACAGATGGCATTATCAGTACCATGCTTCTGGCACGGTGCCTGATCAAAGCGTTCGGTGCACGTCCTGTGGTAATCTGTCCGGAGGAATGCATGCCTGCTGCTAAAGGGCTTGCTGCTGTCATGGGCGTGCATTTAACGGGCATAGACGCGCTCATGTCGATCCCCTTGACGATGTCGCTGATTTCCTTCCCCAAGGATGCGGCTGCTGCGCCGGATTTTGCAGATCAGCTTCTCGCTCAGACCGGTATGCCCCGTGCAGTGGTTTCTATCGAAGCCCCCGGATCCAATACGGACGGTGTCTATCATAACGCGATCGGTAAGGAAGTAACGGAGCTGGAAGCCAAAACAGATGTTCTTTGGGAAAAGCTGTATCATGCCGGTGTGCTGAATATTGCAATCGGCGATTTGGGCAACGAAATCGGTATGGGTGCAATCGGCGACCATATTGCAAAATATATTCCGTATGCCGGAGCAGGCGCATGTGAGTGCGGCTGCGGTGCAGGAATCCTTGTGAAAACAAAAACAGACAACCTCATTACCGCTACTGTTTCCGACTGGGGCTGCTACGGTATGATGGCTGCTATTGCATATCTGAAAAGAGATTTGGATTTGTTCCATGACGCAGACTTCCAGAAACGGGCAATGGAGAAAGCGGCAGAATGCGGTGTCATTGATATGTACGGTTGGGCGATTCCTGCAATTGATGGAATCGGAACGGAAATGACCTGCGCAATCGTAACAGCCATGCGCGGATGTGTGGAATATGCGCTGAAATTGCAGACTACGTGCAGCACATGGTTTGCAAAAACCATTGAAAAAGGGTTCTTTGCGGAGTAAAAGAACGAGAGGAGGGTCATGATATGCGATATAAAATTCTCCCCTGTGGTGAATGCGCTGTGACGGTGGAGTTTTCCCGGGAAATAGACCCCCGTGCAGGAGATACGGCGGTTCGGCTTGCAGGGGAACTGCGCAGCCGGAATACAGCGGGAATACTGGAAATCATTCCAACATACCGTTCTGTTACCGTATGCTATGATCCTTTTATTCTATCATTAAAAGAATTGAAAAAAGTGACGGCAGCCTGTATGCGCTCTGCCCGCGGCACGGAACAGAGCGAGAGCAAACGGCGCTTTTATATCCCTGTTTGTTACGGCGGGCGGTTTGGTATGGATTTGGAATATATCGCCCGGGAAACCGGATTGGATATGCGGGAAATCGTGCGGCGGCATATCAGCAGGGAATATCCGATCAATATGATTGGATTTTTGCCCGGATTTCCATATCTGTCCGGTATGGATGAAACCATTGCTGTGCCCCGGTTGGAAAATCCCAGGGAACGGATTCCAGCAGGCTCTGTGGGCATCGGAGGAAAGCAGACGGGGGTATATCCGATCGCTTCCCCCGGCGGCTGGCGGCTGATTGGGCGTACACCGGTGCGTTTGTATGATCCTCACAGAAACCCGCCGGTGCTGTATAAGGCGGGAGATAGGATCCGGTTTTATCCGGTAAGCGAGCAGGAATACGCACGGATAGAAACGGAAGTTTTGACAGGTAGCTATGCGGTAAAAACGGAGGAAGTGTAATGTGTATCCGAATTGAACATCCGGGTCCCTTGACGACCGTGCAGGATTTAGGCAGAATCGGACACATGCACAGCGGATTTCAGCAGTCCGGCGCTATGGACTGGTATGCTGCAAGTCTTGCAAATATTCTGTGCGGGAATGATGAAAACTGCGCGGTTTTGGAAATGACCATGGGCGGCATTACCTGCCGCTTTCTGGAACCGGCAGCCTTTGCATTGTGCGGCGCGGATATGCACGCTTTTCTGGACGGGGAAGCTGTTCCTGTACAGCGCTGTGTCCGCGCCCATGCCGGAAGCGTTCTAAAAATGGGAATGGCAGAGCGGGGATGCCGGACATATATGGCAGTGGCAGGGGGCTTGGATGTGCCCTCGGTCATGGGCAGCCGATCAACGAATCTCCGCTGTGAAATCGGCGGATTGGAAGGGCGCCGCCTGGGTGCAGGAGATATTTTGTCTGTATTTCCCGGCGGAAATGTCCCCCCAGAAGCATCTGCCCCCGATTGGGCAGAACCCCGGGAGCAGACGCCGATCCGCGCTATCCCAGGTCCGCAGGATGATTTCTTCACAAAAGAGGGGATCCGCACCTTCTTTTTCGCCACATATACCGTTACCCCTGCGTCTGACAGAATGGGCATGAAATTGTCCGGACCGGCACCCCAGGCGAAAAACGGAACGGACATTGTATCGGACGGTATCGCGCTTGGCAGCGTGCAGATTCCCGCCGGTGGACAGCCGATCATATTGCTTGCAGACCGGCAGACCGTGGGCGGATATGCAAAGATCGCCACGGTGATCCGTGCAGATTTGCCTGCGCTTGCCCAGCTTCGTCCGGGCGATAGTATCCGATTTGTGCGGGCAACAGAAAAAGAAGCCCTTTCTGCATTGCGGGAAATGCGCAGTACGCTTGCAGAAATAAAAAAACAGCTATGGAAGAAGGTATCAATGTGAATTATGCAGAAATGAAGCCCGCACAGGTGCGGCAGCTGATCCGAGAGGGAAGTATTACCGGACAGACTGCGGGTATGTGTAACGGATATGCCCAGGCAAATCTGTGCGTGCTTTCAAGAGAATATGCATATGATTTCCTTTTGTTTGCCCAGCGCAACCCTGCCGCATGTCCTGTTCTGGAGGTCAGCGATCCCGGAGACCGCTTGCTGCATACAATTGCGGATCGGGCGGATATTGCGACAGATTTTCCGAAATACAGAATATATGTCAACGGCGTTATGACAGAAGAAGTTACCGATGCGTCCGCCTTCTGGCGGGAGGATCTGGTTTCTTTCTTGATAGGCTGCTCCTTTTCTTTTGAAGGAGAATTGCTTTCAGCTGGGATTCCTGTCCGGCATATTGAAGAAGGCAAAAATGTTCCTATGTTTCTTACCAATATCCCTTGTCATCCCGCGGGAGTGTTCCATGGAAATATGGTCGTTTCCATGCGTCCCATGCCGGCGGATCAGGTGGTGCGGGCGGTCAATGCGACTGCGTCCATGCCGAAAGTACACGGCGCGCCTATCCATATCGGTGATCCTGCTGTAATTGGCATTTCCGATTTGCAGCGTCCCGATTTCGGAGACGCGGTCACAGTGCATCCGGGAGAAGTGCCTGTGTTCTGGCCTTGCGGAGTAACGCCCCAGGCTGCGGTAATGGCGGCAAAGCCCTCTTTTGCAATTACCCATGCACCGGGGCATATGCTGATTACGGATATTCAGAACACAGCTTTGAAATATTAACTGAAATATAGGCTTTGTGTTTTACGCAAAGTCAAAGAAAGCATATAGAATGATATGAATAAAAAAGTGGATTTAAACTGCGACCTTGGCGAAGGCTTCGGCGCATACCGTATGGATACCGATGCGGATATTATTCGGTATATCACTTCTGCGAATATTGCCTGCGGATATCATGCTTCCGATCCGCTGACGATGAACCAAACGGTCAGACTGGCACTGGATTCCGGAGTCGGGCTCGGCGCCCATCCGGGATATCCGGATCTCATGGGATTCGGACGCAGAAATTTGCAGGCATCTCCCGCTGAGGTGCAGGCATATGTGACCTATCAGCTGGGCGCGCTCAGTGCCTTTGCAGTGTCTCACGGCGGTAAGCTGTCTCACGTAAAACCCCATGGAGCTATGTATAATATGGCGGCAAAGGATGCGGCTCTTGCCCGGGCGATATGTACGGCTATATATCAGTTTGATAAAAACCTGATTCTTTTAGGTTTGTCCGGCAGTTGCATGCTGGAGGAGGCGCAAAAAATGGGACTTTCCATTGCAAGAGAAGTGTTTGCAGACCGCGCTTATGAACCGGACGGCAGCTTAGTAGCCCGCACGAAACTAGGAGCTATGATTGAGGATGAAAAACTGGCGATAGAGCGGGTTGTCCGTATGGTGACCCATGGACGGGTGCAGGCAATTGACGGAACGGATATTGCAATCTGTGCAGATTCTATTTGCGTCCATGGAGACGGTCCCAAAGCATTGCTGTTTACGCAGAAAATCCGTACAGCATTGGAACAGTCCGGTATACAGATTGCTCCTCTTGCGGAAATTGTATAATACGTGTGCGGCAGGAATGGAGTTATCATGGGATACCAGAGATTTTGTGCAAAAATTGATTTGAATGCGATTGAGAAAAATGTTGCAGGCGTGCGCGCCCGTATTCCCGCAGATACCAAAATTATGGCGGTGATCAAAGCGGATGCTTACGGCCATGGCGCGGCAGTTCTCGCGAATTTTTTAGATGACAAAGCCGATTGGTTCGGCGTTGCAACTGCGGACGAAGCGGTAGAACTGCGGGTGCACGGGTGCGCAAAACCGATTCTTATTTTGGGATATGTACATCCGGAGGAGTATCCGACGCTTGTAAAGCAGAATATCACCCTTGCAGTCTTTCGGTACGAGGACGCAAAGCAACTGTCGGATACGGCGCTTCTCCAGGGAAAAACGGCGGATATCCATATAAAAATTGATACGGGAATGTGCAGGATCGGTTATCCTGTTACCCAGGAGGCGGCAGAGGAAATCCAGAGGATTTCGCTGCTCCCTGGTGTGCGGATTACCGGTATATTCAGTCATTTCTATTCTGCTGATGCGAAAGATAAAACCCAGGCTTTTGTACAGCGGGAAAAATTTGATCGTATGCTTGCAATGCTGGACGCTCTTGATGTGGAAATCCCGATTAAGCATTTAAACAATAGCGCAGGAACGATGGAACTGGATAAATATTATGATATGGTACGTATGGGTATCATGCTGTACGGAATTTATCCATCCGATGAGATGGATCAGCCTTATCCACTGTATCCCGCAATGTAGCTGATATCCCACATTTCTCACATAAAAACGATTGAAGCGGGAGACGGCGTGAGCTACGGACATACTTATGTGGCAGACCACCCCATTCGACTGGCTACTGTGCCTGTTGGCTATGCAGACGGATATCC
>CANTEM010000072.1 GCA_947652805.1 uncultured Clostridia bacterium
CAGGGGCTCGGCGGAATCTATTCTATACTTCCTGTTTGTGCTGGTTGTGACGCAATCACACCTGTACCGGATCCGGTGCGGGGACAAATCGTAAAAGCAACTATTGTTCTGGTAAAGGGCAAGGAAGGCAGCGACGCACTGAAAAAAGAAATCCAAAAGTACGTAAAGGAGCACACCGCGCCGTACAAATACCCCCGGATCGTGGAATTTGTGGAGGAGCTTCCCAAAACCATCAGCGGAAAAATCCGCCGGGTTGAAATCCGCGCAAAGGATTCGGAATAATTCCGAGATAAATAAAAAAGAAGGGGATTCCCTTCTTTTTTATTTATTCTTCAACAATCTCAAGATAACTGCTGATGCAGTATAAAACCTGTCCGTTATATTCCACCCGCGACCAGCCCTCGTTGGCAATCCCGGTTCGTACAGCAACCTCTCCATGATTCAATGCAACCACAACCTGAGACGGCTCCACCACGCTGGGACGATCCCGCAGATTGGTGAGTTCCTTAGCCGTCACCTTTTCATTGACGGGTGCGAATTTTGTCTTAAACGGATCCGTTTCCTCAGCCGGCGGCACATAATTCAGATCCGCCGTCAGATAACTACTGATACAGTACAGCGTCTGGGAATTGTACACCACCCGCGACCAGCCGTTTTTTCCCACCCCGGTCCGCGTGGCAATTTCTCCGTTGGAAAGACAGTGCACAATATTATCATCTGTTCCCTGATCCATACTGCTGCGCAGGTTTACTTCCCTTTTCGCAGTAACCTGCTCGTTCACCTGCGCAAATATTTCCTCTGCGGTCGTCTGTACCGGCGGCGGGGTAACATTGTTCTGTGTACTTTCCTCCGGCTCGGGAGCGGCAGATGTATCATCGGGCGTATCCGTTGCAGGCTCCGTTTCGCTGGTCTGCATGCCGGACGAATCGTCCGTCCCGACATTCTTATTATGAAAAGAAACTGCTACAAACACCGACAGCACAATCAAACACACTGCCAATACGCCTGCGGCAATGGAAAGGACAAGAATCCATTTTTTGTTTTCCATATATTGCACCACACATTTTCATGATTCACTATAATACGTATTATTTTAACATGATCCGACTGAAAAATCAATAGCATACCCTCTTGTATTCTGCAAAGCAATATGCTAAAGTAGCAATATATACTTATGGGAGGTACTGCTCATGCTGGAACAAATTTTCGAATCCGTTACAAATTTTGCCCTGAGCGCAGGCGTGAAAATTCTGATTTCCTGTGCCATTCTGATTGTGGGATTCAAACTGATCAAATTTCTCACCCGAAAAATTAAAACTGCGCAAAGCACCAAACATTCCGATCCGTCGGTGAAAAGCTTTCTGGTGAGTTTTGTAAATATCGCGCTGAAAATTGTGCTGATTGTTACCGTCGCCGCATATCTGGGTGTCCCCATGGCATCCATGATCACCGTATTGGGAAGCGCAGGGGTTGCCGTGGGGCTTGCATTGCAGGGAGGGCTGTCCAATATTGCCGGCGGAATTATGATTCTTGCCTTTCGCCCATTCTCTGTGGGAGACTATATCGACTGCGGAGAAAGCAGCGGAACTGTGCATGCAATCGGAATTTTCCACACCACACTGATTACCTCAGACGGTGTGCGGATCACCATACCCAACAGTGTTCTTACCAGCAGTACCGTCGCAAATTACTCTATCGAAAGGGTGCGCCGGCTGGATTTGGAATTCCGTGCAGTCTATAGCGCAAATGCAGACACGGTCAAAGGACTTTTATTGGATGCCGCCGGCTCCAGCGATATGGTGCTCCGAGATCCTGCACCAAAGGCAGATATGCTGGAAAGCAACGCTGTATTTACGAAATACCGTCTGCGTATCTGGTGTGACCGGGATCATTATTATGATGTACAGCCGTACCTCAGAGAAGCGGTAAAAGTCCGTCTGGATCAAGCAGGTGCAGCAGTAAAGTATCCGGGGAAAGAAAACGCATAATAAAAAGGCTTCTTTGAAGCCTCTTTATTATTTCACTGCATGCGCAGACCCTTCGGATAATGATTTTTTACATATCCGTTCACGATTTTTCCGCCGCCGCAGGGGATGCCGTCAATCAGCACTGCACACCAACCGTTTTCGGGCGTATTCTCCAGGGCAAAGCCCTCGCCCCGCAAATATGCAGCACACTGAGGGCTGTCTGCCGACAAATTTACCTTGCGGAGAAACCTGTCCCCATAAGCACTGAACAAATGATGGTGGGGCACCAGACGCCCCTTTGTCACGTTCCCTGCCGGCACACCACAGCAAAACGCGCCCGCTGGGCATCCTTCCATTCCATCGGAAAGCAGAACAATATCCTCACGCAATCCCGCCAAGCGCTCCGGCACATATCCGAAAGCATCAGTAAAAAATGCTTCCACCGCCTTTTTTTCCTCATTTGACAATTGCCGCAAAGCGTTCTGAAACAAAATACCTTCCCGCAGAGTTCCCTGCCGCCGCAAGAGACACAGAAACTGCCCCTCCCCGGCAGATATATGGGGGTAAAACCGTCTTGCCACTGAAAAATCCCGTCCGCCGACAGGGATTCCGTCCGCAGTTACAGCAGATACATCCGCTGCTACAGGGATTATTTCAAAATCGGGATGCGCCGATAAAAACCAGTCCAAAACCTGCTCATTTTCTTCCAGAGAGAACGTGCAGGTAGAATACAGCAAATAGCCTCCCCCTGCTACTGTTTTCGCCGCATTTTCCAGAATCTCCTTCTGACGGGCTGCGCACATAGCCACATTTTCCCCGCTCCACTCCTGCACCGCTTCCGGATATTTACGAAACATTCCTTCCCCGCTGCAAGGCGCATCCACCAAAACAAAATCAAAAAAGCTTGGAAACGTCTCAGCAATTTTTTCTGAATCCATGGAGGTGATCACAGCATTGCGAACGCCCATGCGCTCCATATTCTGGCGCAGGATCCGGCACCTGTCCCTGGAAATCTCATTGGAAACAAGCATGCCCGTACCGCCGAGCACCCCGGCAAGCTGGGTGCTTTTTCCCCCCGGCGCCGCGCACAGATCCAGCACCCGCATACCCTCACGGAGCACAGGCACGGCGGCAGAAACCGTGCTGATTGCAGAAGGATCCTGCACGTAAAACGCCCCTGCGTGATGCATGGGATGTCGCCCGATCCCATCCTGGGAGAAGATATAGCCGCCGCCTGAAAAAGGCAGCGGCTCTGTTTGTATATCGGCAAGTGCAGAAATTTCGGCGTGTTTCAGGGGATTCAGCCGCAGGGCACGCACAGGCATGTCCTCCATAGACTGCACAAACGCAGGATACTCTGCGCCAAGCTGGGCGCGCATACGTGTGAGAAAAGCCTGTGGTATCACTTGCAATTCCTCCTGCTTAGTCCATAAAGTCAAATTCGATATCAAAAATACGTACTGTGTCTCCCTCTTCGCAGCCCGCTTCCCGCAGTTTCTCAATCACACCGGCATTATTCAAGGAACGCTGGAAATACATAAGTGATTCCCGGTCGTCAAAATATACCCGTCCGCACAGACGTTTCAACCATTTGCCATCACAGACATACGCCCCGTCGTCCGCCCGATAAACTACTGTATCCTGAGGATCCTCCTCCGGGTTCTCCTCTTCCTCGGGTACTGCGTCCGGCGCATATACGGCAATGGGCGGAAGGGTGGCAAGGGTCTGATCAATCAGCTGGAGCAGTTCGCGAATGCCGGCACCGGTAGCTGTGGAAATACACACAAGGGGATATCCCATTGCGTCCGTTAATGTACGCAGGGCAGCAACCTCCGGGGTATCTGTTCCATCGGGAAGCAGATCGCATTTGTTGGCAGCTACGATCCGGGGGCGCTGGGCAAGCTCCTCGGAAAACTCCTCCAATTCTCCGGCAATGGTATTGAAATCATCCGCAGGCAATCTGCCCTCCAGTCCGGAGACGTCCACCACTTGCAGCAGCAGGCGACACCGTTCGATATGCCGCAGAAAATCATGTCCCAGCCCCGCGCCCTCGGCTGCGCCCTCGATCAGTCCGGGAATGTCCGCCATAACAAATCCCCGTTCTTCTCCTAAATCGACCACGCCAAGGCTTGGTTCCAGGGTTGTGAAGTGGTATTCTGCAATTTTCGGACGTGCCGCAGAAACGGTTGCCAAAAGGGAACTTTTTCCGGCAGACGGCAAGCCTACCAGTCCCACATCGGCGATCATTTTCAATTCCAGCAAAAGATTTTTTTCTTCTCCCGCCAATCCGTCTTTGGCAAAGCGTGGCACCTGCCGGGTAGCGGTGGCAAAATGCTTATTGCCCCAACCGCCCCGTCCGCCCCGGCAAACTACATAAGGAACGCCGTCGGACATATCGTGGAGAATCCTGCCGCTTCCCGCTTCCCGGATAATCGTACCCCGGGGTACCAGAATCACCGTATCGGCGCCATTTTTACCATGGCGTTTTCCGCCTTCTCCGTTGCCGCCGTGCTCGGCGGCAAATTTTCTTTTATACCGGAAGGCAAGAAGGGTGTTAGCGCCCTCATCGATTTGAAAAATGATGTTGCCGCCATTCCCGCCATCGCCGCCGTCCGGTCCGCCGTTTGCCACATACTTTTCCCGGCGGAAGGATACAACGCCGTTCCCGCCGTTCCCGGCTTTTACGTAAATTTCTATTTTATCTATGAACATGTATTTCTCCCAATTCAGCCGGGATTTTCCTGCCGGCGCAGCTTCTGATAATTTTCCATAGCGCGTGTAATAATCTGCTTTGCATCCTCTGCACCTGCAAGCTCATCCACCACTGTTTTTTTGTCTTCCAGCTGCTTATAAACGGTGAAGAAGTGACAAATCTCGTCAAAAACATGGGACGGAAGCTCAAACACGGACTTATATCCGTTGTAAATGGGGTCTGCAAAGGGGATCGCAAGTATTTTTTCGTCGGGATAGCCTGCGTCCGTCATGCGGATCACACCGATGGGATACACCTGTACAAGGGTCAGGGGTCGGATGGATTCGGAGCACAGCACCATTGTATCCAACGGGTCAAAGTCGTCCGCATAGGTCAGGGGGATAAAGCCGTAGTTTGCGGGATAGTGGGTCGCCGTATACAGAATCCGATCAAGGCGGAGCAGACCTGTATGCTTATCCAGTTCATATTTGTTTTTGGAGCCCTTGGATATTTCAATCACTGCGGAGTAGCTTTCCGGCGTGATCATTGCCGGGTCGATATCATGCCATATATTCATATGCGCCGCGCCTTTCTTTGGTTTGAATTTGTTTAAGCCTGCGCCTTATTTCGCCTCCAGCATCTCAGCGGCAACACTTGCAAGGATTTCACATCCGCGCACGATATCTGCATCAGACGGGGTGGAGTAGTTGAGGCGCACTGCATTGATGGATCCTTCCGTATCGCAAAGGAAGGTGTTTCCGGGCACAACCGCAACGCCCTGCTCCAGTGCTTTTCTCACGAATGTCATCATATCAATGGAATCCGGCAGGGTCATCCATATGAACAGACCGCCTTCAGGTCGGCTGTAAGTAACGGACTTCGGCATATGGGCGTCCAGAGTGCTTAGCATCAGTGCGCACTTATCCCGGTACAGTGTATTGATTCCGGCGATATGGGCATCCAGGTTCTTTTCTGTCATAAACCGATAGGTAAGCATCTGGAAAAATATGTTGGAATATAAGATTCGTATCCGGGCAGAACAAGGATCTGTTCATAAGGAGCGGGCT
>CANTEM010000073.1 GCA_947652805.1 uncultured Clostridia bacterium
ACTTAATCTGATACAAAACGGAAAGAACATTGATCACAACCGCCAGAACAAAAAACGCAAATTTCATTGTCCATAAATTTGTCAAAAATCTAAAAACCACTATAAATAAAGATATATCCAATGGTTCAAATCCAGTCACTCCGACCATACGAAAAACGCTGAAAAGCCTTGCTTTTCCTTTGTAATAAAGGGACTGCAAGGCTTTTCGGTTTGCAGAAAAAGAACTTGAAAACCGGTCGACTTTGGGGATGTTTTGTGCTATACTAATAGGCGGAAAATTCTATTTAAATTTTATCTGGAAGGAAGGATTACTGTTATGCAAATGCTGCTTATCGTGCTGAATAAGACGGAGAAGCTCGGATCGCTCCTGGACGCGTGGATGGAGCAGGGGATCGGCGGTGCAACGGTACTGAAAAGCTCCGGTATGGTGCGCATCCTTGCAAAAAATATAGAGCAGTATCCCATTGTGGGATCCCTGCGGCGACTGCTCGGCGATATGGAGGAACGCAAGGACAGCCGCACCATTTTCATGGCACTACAGGATGATAAAATGGAAGAGGCAAAGGCGATTGTCCGCTCTGTTGTAGGAGATTTGTCCCAGCCGGATACAGCGGTTATGTTCACACTGCCTGTTCTTTCGGTGGAAGGAGTGGATTTCCATTGACTTTGCATACCCTGTTTTATTTGTCTGTCATTTTGTTTGCCGGGCTGATCATGGGGCGCGCCGTAAAAATGATCCGCCTGCCAAACGTAACCGGCTATCTGCTGGCGGGACTGCTGCTGGGCCCCTGCGTTTTGGGTGTGCTCCCGGAAGGGTTTGTCCATGAATTGGAGCTGGTTTCCGAAATGGCGCTGGCGCTGATTGCCCTGACAATCGGTGCGGAATTTAAGCTTTCCTATCTGAAAAAAGTTGGAATTGCTCCCCTCATTATTGCGCTTTTGGAAGCATTTGGCGCAATGGCAGTCGTATGCGCCGTCCTGCTCCTGCTGGGATTTGATCTGGAGCTGGCACTCCTGCTGGGTGCGATTGCATCTGCAACGGCGCCTGCCGCTACCGTTATGGTGGTAAAGCAGTACCGGGCAAAGGGACCTGTTACAGAAACATTGCTCAGCGTAGTGGCGCTGGACGACGCGGTGGCACTGATCGCGTTCGGTATTGCAATGGCGGTGGTAAATACCTTGCAGCATCCCGGTGAGGTGTCCATTGCATGGTCGGTTGCAAAACCCTTTGTGGAAATTCTCGGCTCGGCGGGAATCGGGCTTCTTCTGGGAGTTTTGTTCCGTATTCCCCTGCACTTTTTCAAAAAATCCTCCAACCGGCTCATCATCGTGCTGGCATTCACATTTATGGGATCCTCCCTTGCATCTATGCTTGGACTGTCCTCTCTGCTGCTGTGTATGTTTATGGGAGCAGCACTCATTAACCTGTGTCCGGACGGCGCAGACATTCTGGATATCACCGACACGATCACCCCGCCCATTTTTCTCATGTTTTTCGTCGTGTCCGGGGCGGAACTGAATTTGTTTATCCTGCCAAAAATCGGACTTTTGGGCATTGCGTATATTCTTGCCAGAGTGGCCGGAAAAATCGGCGGCGCGTCTCTGGGGGCGGTTCTAGGACATTCAAAGCCCCAGGTACGTAAATATATCGGATTCACCCTGATTCCCCAGGCGGGTGTGGCAATCGGTCTTTCCTTGATTGCGGCAAGGGCCCTGCCGGATATCGGGCAGACCATTCAGGCGGTGATTCTATGCGGAACCTTTGTATATGAGCTGATCGGTCCCGTTTGTACCAAGCTTGCGCTGATGCGGGCAAAAGAGATTGAACCGGCGTCTAAATCAAAAAAATAACAGGAACAGAATGAACATGAAACTTTTATTACATACATGCTGCGCGCCATGCAGTGTAAAATGTATAGATACTTTGCGGGAGGAAGGTATTGAACCGGAGCTGTATTGGTTCAATCCCAACATTCATCCGTTTACAGAATACCGCAGCCGCCGGGATACGCTGATATCCTACGCTGCGTCTATCGGTGCACAGCTGTTTTTAAAAGATACATACGGGCTGCGCTCCTTTGTGCAGGCAGTGTGTCCGGATTTTGACAACCGGTGTACCTATTGCTATGATGTACGTATGACTGCCGCGGCGCGGTATGCGGCGGAGCACGGATATGACGGATTCTGCACCACGCTGCTGGTGAGTCCTTATCAGAATCATGAGGGGATTCAGACGTCCGCCCGGCGTGCGGCGGCGGAATACGGTGTGGAATTTGTATACCGGGATTTCCGTCCCTATTTCCGGGAAGGACAGCAGATCGCTCGGGAGCTGGGACTGTACATGCAGAAATACTGTGGCTGTGTTTTCAGTGAGGAAGACCGGTATCAAAAGAAAAAGAAGTAAAAGGAAAAAGGGCTCCTGTGCGAATTTGTGTAAAAAGTTCCCTTGTGCAAGCTTTGATCAAGCAAAAAGCCTCCCTTGTGTAAAGGGAGGTGGGTTTTGCGTAGCAAAACTCGGAGGGATTGTCAATTGTCAATTTGTCGATTTGCAGATTATTCAAAATGATCGTGTAGACAATCCCCCAGTCGCTTCGCGACAGCCCCCTTTGCACAAGGGAGGCTTTTTTATTTACGCAAAAATTATCATTCCCCAGCCAGCAGTTCCTGCGCCGTATACACGCCCGGCGACGGATTTGCAATTCCCGCATCCTTCAGAAAAGCGGTAATCGCATCGTCTGCATCCAAAATGATCAGATATGGATACTGCGTTAGCAGATTTTCCAGTTCCTGCACGGTCGGCATGCCGTATAGGTATGCGATATCACTTGTCATAAGCTTGTACCGCATACAGTATAACATGTAGCCGTCGTCATTTACCGATGCAGGACAATATACCACTGCGGAGGATATGTACTCACGCCCTGCGATGACTGCATCCACCGTGCTGACCCGGGAATCCGGATACAGATTTGACAGGTTGTGCTGCAAAGGCTGCCGCTGTATATAAACAATAGACGCAATGGAAACCAGCAGCAGACATCCCAGAATGCCTGCTCCGATATTGCCGCTCTCAGTAAGCAGATATGCCATACAAAGCGCAAAAGGAATCAGCAGATAAATCAAAATCGTGTATATGTACCGGTCAAAGGAGGCAAGGTACAGCGCTTCCCCTGTAGGCATGGAGAACAGATACATTGCCAAAAGCCCGGCCCCGTACACTGCGTAAATCCCATCCAGAATCAGCATGGTTTTCACAATCAGCCCTGCATGCTTTTTGACAAACAGTACATGCAGGAGCAGCGCCGCTGCCAGTACAAAGTTGATAATCAGCATTGCTTTCAGCGTGGGATTTTCCGAAAAATCAAAGATGCGGTGCAGGAAGGTTTGTATAATATTTTGAATGTCCTCCGGCTGCTTCTGGGCAAACATATTGCCGTAGTGTTCGGCGGACATGGTGTGCTTTGCATCGTCGGCAGCTTGAAAAACAAGGGCGACATGCCGGGACCACAAAAACTGTACACATGCCGGTACTGCGGCATGGAGCAGCACTGGGAACCCTGTACCCAGGGAAAGTTTATGTTGTTTTCTGCTGCGCAGCCAGAGACACAAAATCAAAATAAAGTGAATGGCTGCAAAGAGCAGTCCTGTGTTTTTGATCAGCAGAGTTGCTGCGGAAATGGGAAGGGTGAGAAGGGCGGCACGTCCGGGCTGATCCCGGTAGTACAGGGCGATTGCCGTCATGCCTGCCGCCATTGCAGGCAGAAGCGCGTCTACCAGCAGGGAATAAATCTCCACATTGCAGCCCAGGGCAAGAAGCATACATCCGCCGAAGGAGAGAAACGCGCACAGAAGCTTCCAAAGGGAGGCTTTTCTGTTTTGCCTGTCCAATTTCGGAACGAATGCAAATATGGGCAGAACTGCCGCCGCGGTCATTGCCGCCTGGGTGAAGATAATGATATTTTCGTGATATCCTGTGAACTTGGAAATATAGTATAAAAACAGGGCGCTTCCCGGCGGGTAGGACTGGAAAGCGATATATGTATTTGTAAAATTGGGCAGCCGGTCGTCCAGCGCCATTTGCTTTACGATCAGTCCCCAGTGGGAGAAGTTATCGTAATGAACCAGCCGCCCGTCCCGAAACAGAACGGCAAAGACACAAAGCAGGATCAGCAGCAGTACAGATCCTGGGGTGATCAGCTTTTTCAGGGTCGTGTAAACCGTTTTCCGTATTATGCTGTCTGCCAGGGCAGCAATACCTAAAAGAAGGAGTACCCATGCCGTATAGGGAAGGATATTGAGCAGCCCTGCAATGAACAGCAGGGAGATACCGCCGGACACGATCAGCAGGGGAATAAACTCTGCCGGGACATGGATCCGGTGGGACAGAAACAGCGCGTATCCCAAAAAGGATAAAAGCAGCAGGCATATAAACAGAACTGTCATGATTCACCTCTTCGGGTCTCCTCGGACGAGGATTTTTTCTTAAGTATATATTTTATTATACACTATTGCGCCATTTGGCGCAATAGTGTATAATAAAATAGAAAATATGCAAGTAATGAAGGGACAAGGGCATGATCGTTGTTGTTATTCCGGCATATAAGCCGGAGAAGGGATTGCTTTCGGTGACAGCTGGGATTTTGGAGCAGACGGAATATTCCGTTCTGGTAGTGAACGACGGAAGCGGCAGCGAATACGATTCCGTTTTTGCACAGCTTCCGGAGCAGGTTACCGTGCTGCACCATGATGTGAACCGGGGCAAGGGAGCGGCGCTGAAAACGGCATATGAATATATCAAAGGACGCCCGGAATATACAGGCGTGATCACTGCCGATGCGGACGGACAGCATCTGGTGCGGGATATCATCCGGGTGGGAGAAGCGCTGGGGGAACAGCCTGAGGCGCTGATTCTGGGTTCCAGAGAATTTGTAGGCAATGTTCCTGCAAGAAGCAGATTCGGCAACACCCTTACCCGTTTTGTATTCCGTATTTCCTCCGGTGTGAAGGTAAACGATACCCAGACCGGACTGCGGGCGTTTGGTGCCTGCTGGATCGAAGACATGCTTGCAATCGAGGGACAGCGGTATGAATATGAAATGAACGTGCTTTTATACTGTGCAAAAAAGCATATTCCGATTGTAGAGCTGCCTATTCAGACTGTATATGAAAACAACAACAGCGGATCCCATTTTCATGTAATCCGGGATTCCGTGAAGATTTATGCAGTGATCTTAAAGTTTGTATCTGCATCCGTAGCGGCGTTTGTGATTGATTTTCTATTGCTGCTTTTGGTACGGCATCTGACGCGGGGGCTTGGGGAAGAGCTGTCCCTGCTGGTCAGTGTGGTGAGCGCCCGTGTGGTAAGCTCCCTGTGCAACTATCATCTGAACCGCCGGCTTGTGTTTGCCCAAGGCACCCGGACAAGCATTCTGAAATATTATATACTTGCCGTAACGCTCCTTTTGTTGAATTACGGTCTCATATGGGTGTTCAACGTGGCGCTGCCCATTCCGCTGGCAGTGGCAAAAATCATAACGGAGCTGCTCCTGTATCCGTTCAGTTATATTATGCAGCGCAGATTTGTATTTGCAAAAAAATCAGAGGAGTAATGCAGACAAAAAGGCTCCTTACAAATATGTATTGGTGAAGCAATAAAATTTATCTTTTGGAGGGTATTATGAAAGCACGAATCCCGAAAGTGTGCGCTGTACCATTGGTCCT
>CANTEM010000074.1 GCA_947652805.1 uncultured Clostridia bacterium
GTTCATCATACCCGCAAGTTAGAGTCCGAGGACAGCTTCGATATGATTTCCGGCTGGACGGGAACTGTACAGGAAATGGAAATGCAGCTATTCGATAGAGCTACCCCCAACGATACGATGCTCATAAGCTCGCTCATCCTTTGTACAGACGAAGCATCCGCGCAAAGCACAGCGCAGGAACGGGAACGGATTGCAAACAAAGAAACTGCTCCTGCTATTACAAATCTCTTCAACAGTGATGCCACAACAAGCGCGCTTCAATCTGAAATCACGTATCTGCGCGGTGATGTAGACAATGACGGCTATGTTTCCGCTATGGATGCATTTGAGCTTGTTAAATATATCGCGGATGTGGATTCCAGCTATGCGAACAAATGGCGTTTGGACTTGAATCAGGATGGCGACATTCTTGCTGAGGATTCGCTCTATATGAGACAGATTCTCGCCGATATCCGGGAGGCAGATCCCATATCCCTCAAAACTGCCGACATTTCCTTTGAAGCAGCACAGGATGCAGCAAAAATAGATACGCTGGCAGAAGATGCAGCGGTTACAATAGATGTATCCGGTTTGAACTGCTCTGCAGATGTGTATAAATATTTGACACTTTGCCTGAAATCTACAAGTGCACAGCCCTTCACAGCCACTGTTACCATTACAACAGATACCGGCAGCAGCAGTGCAGATATCACCTTTGCAGGCGATACTATGTTTGAAGCTGCAAGCTGTGGATTCGCTGATATCAGCGGTACCGTACAGTCCATGTACATCACATTCCGCACGCCGGCAGATGATTGTATCTATTTCGACTCCTATGTATTTACCGCATCTGCTGCCGCAGCACAAAATGCAGAAATTGTACGCGTTGGCGCTGCAAATCTCTTGAGTTAATTCAGCCACTCTCACAATCTTATATCCCCCTTGCAAGCAAACAGGACGCTTTTTATAAGCGTCCTGTTTGCTTTTTTATTCTCCCCTACTACTTCTTATCCCTTATAAAAACACCTTCCCGTTTTGCACACCACAGCAAACAGCCAACATTCAGCGCTGTCATTAGGGACACAATCAGATCTGCCGTCTGCCACATCAATCCCTCCGATATAACCGTTCCAAAAATACTTGCCGCCGCGCACAAAACCAGATACAGCCGCTGAGGTGCTTTTCTCTGGGTAAAATATCCGATCGCTACTGTGCCGTACTGTGTCTGACAAATGACCGTAGCAAACGCAAACAAAATTACGGAAATTCCTATAAACGTCCCTGCGCCCCTCCCGGCAAGGGCGGTATATGCATATACCGTCAGCGGAATCCCGTCCATTCCCTGCTCTACACCGTCCGATAAAAGAATCACCAAAGCGGTCATGGTGCAAAGGACAATTGTATCGGCAAACACTTCAAAAATTCCAAAGCATCCCTGATGATGCGCGCTTTTCGTGTTTGCCGCCGCATGTGCTGTAGGCGACGTGCCACATCCCGCCTCATTGGAAAATATCCCCCGGGTCACACCGAAGCGGATCGCCCGATTCACCGCAAACCCAGCGGCTCCCCCTGCCGCCGCCCGCACCGACAGCCCGGAGGAAACAATATTCTGTAAAACACCCGGAATCCGATTTCCGCACCGCACCAGAATCACAATGGAAATCAGCATATATGCCCCGGATAAAAACGGAATAAGCCCCATGGTCACTTCCGAAACCCGTCCTGCACCGCCGCATGCAATCACGAAAGACAGCGCCGCAATGATCCCGCCTAAAATCAGGGGCGGCATCCAGGGAAACACAGACGCAGCTGCATGCATCTGTACAATATTCCCCGTTAAAAGAGAATTTGCCATGCACAGCACAGCAAAGCCGCCCCCTGCCGCCGCACCCAGTGCAGGCAGCCGCTTTCCGAATATATCCTTTATATAATACATAGCGCCTCCGAAAAATCCATCTGCACCCCTGCGGCGATGCTCTACCGCAAGACGTACCTCCGCATATTTCACACTCATCGCACATAGGGCGCTAATCCACATCCACAGGATTGCCCCCGGTCCTCCTGCAACAATGGCTGTCGCCACACCCGCCATATTTCCTACGCCCAGCGTTCCTGCAAGCGCTTGACTTAATGCACGCACAGGCGACACCCCGCCGCCTTTATGTGCGTCTGCAAGCGTTCTGCAAAAGCGAATCGGATGCAATATGTAAAAAAGACGCAGTCGGATTGCAAACCATATCCCCGCGCCCATGAGCAGCATAGGCATCAGTATTCCTGAAAGAAACCCATTGATCGATTCCATATACTCTCCCCCACAAGTTGTCTTACTTATGCATATTCAATTCTGCGCCCTATCATGCCCGGTTTTCATTCCTCAGCAGGAAATCCGATTTTTCCACTGAAATATTTAGCACTCGATTCCCTGCGATGAAAAATTTATTTGTTAAATAAATGTAAAGATTCCATATTCCTCTTGATTTTTTCTCCGCGTATGATATAATGATACACATAGTTTAGCACTTAAACCAATCGAGTGCTAAACCGACTTGAAAAATACACTCTAACAGGAGGCAAATATTATGACACTGAAACCCCTTGCAGACCGCGTAATCGTAAAAGCGGTTGAAGCAGAAGAAACAACAAAAACCGGCATCATTCTTCCCGGAACTGCCCAGGAAAAGCCCCAGATTGCCGAAGTAATCGCAGTCGGCCCCGGCGGCATGGTTGACGGCAAAGAAGTCATCATGACCGTAAAGGTTGGCGACAAGGTAATCACAGGCAAATATTCCGGCACTGAGGTAAAATGTGACGGCACCGAATACAACATCGTTCGTCAGAGTGATATTCTGGCAATCGTTGAGTAATAACAGGAGGATTTGAGAAATGGCTAAAGATCTTTTGTACGGAGCAGACGCAAGAAACGCACTGATCGCAGGTGTAGATAAGCTTGCAAACACAGTAAAAATCACTATGGGTCCTAAGGGCCGCAACGTGGTTTTGGATAAAAAATTTGGCGCACCCCTGATCACCAATGACGGTGTTACCATCGCAAAGGAAATCGAACTGGAAGAAGCTGCTGAAAACATGGGCGCACAGCTGGTTCGGGAAGTTGCAACCAAGACAAACGACGCAGCAGGCGACGGTACTACTACTGCTACACTGCTTGCACAGGCGTTCATCCACGAAGGCATGAAAAACGTTGCAGCAGGTGCAAACCCCATGGTAATCCGTAAGGGTATTCAGAAGGCTGTTGACAAAGCAGTTGACGCACTGACCCAAAACGCACAGAAGGTAAACGGTTCTTCCGATATCGCCAGAGTCGGCACCGTTTCTTCCGGCGATGAAGTAATCGGTACACTGATTGCCGACGCTATGGAAAAGGTTACAGCAGACGGCGTAATCACTGTAGAGGAATCCAAGTCTGCCGAAACATACTGTGAAGTTGTAGAAGGTATGCAGTTTGACCGTGGCTACCTGTCTCCCTACATGGCTACCGATACAGACAAAATGGAAGCCGTTATTGATGACGCGCTGATCCTGATTACTGATAAAAAAATCTCCAACGTGCAGGAAATCCTGCCCCTGCTGGAACAGATCGTGCAGAGCGGCAAGAAGCTGCTGATCGTTGCAGAGGATGTGGAAGGCGAAGCGCTGACTACCCTCGTACTCAACAAGCTCCGCGGTACTTTTGTATGCGTTGCAGTAAAGGCTCCCGGATTCGGCGATCGCCGCAAGGAAATGCTCCAGGATATCGCAATTCTTACCGGCGGTCAGGTAATCTCCGGCGAGCTGGGTCTGGAACTGAAGGACGCTACGATTGATCAGTGCGGCCGTGCAAGACAGGTTAAGGTAAACAAGGACAACACCATCATCGTTGACGGTGCAGGCAGCGCAGATGAGATCAAGTCCAGAATCACCCAGATCAAGAGCGCCATTGAAACAACCACCTCTGATTTCGACCGTGAAAAGCTTCAGGAGCGTCTTGCAAAACTTGCAGGCGGTGTAGCTGTAATCAAGGTTGGTGCTGCTACTGAAACAGAAATGAAAGAAAAGAAACTGCGCATTGAGGACGCACTGAACGCAACCCGTGCGGCAGTGGAGGAAGGCATCGTTGCAGGCGGCGGTACAGCTTACTTGAACGTAATCTCCGATGTTGCAAAGCTTCTCCAGACTGTAGAAGGCGATGAAAAAACAGGCGTACAGATCGTTGTAAAGGCACTGGAAGCTCCTGTTCGCCAGATTTCTGAAAACGCCGGATTTGAAGGCTCTGTCGTTGTAGAAAAGATCATGAACGCAGACAAGAAGGGCTACGGATTCGATGCATACAGCGAGACCTACTGCGATATGATCGAAGCAGGCATCGTTGACCCTGCTAAGGTTACACGGAGTGCATTACAGAATGCAGCATCTGTTGCAGCGACTGTTCTGACTACAGAAGCACTGGTAGTAAACCAGCCTGAGCCGGAAGCACCTGCTGCTCCTGCCGGCGGCATGGGCGGTATGTATTGATAAAATAGGAACGTATACAAAAAGGCTGTGCTCAACGAGCACAGCCTTTTTTGACGGAATCTAAGGCTCCCGCCACACGGCTCCATAGGAGGCTGTCGCATAGTTTCACACAAACGAAAATGCCCCCTTGTGAGAAATCACCGCGTACCTCCAACCAATTAAAAAAGGCCCCCTTGTGCAAAGGGGGCTGGCTCCGCGTAGCGGAGACTGGGGGATTGTTACCTATCATTTTGAATAACCTGCAAATCGACAGTTTGACAACCCCTCCGTCACAGCTTTCGCTGCGACACTCTCCCAGGAGTTCGCGAAGCGAATCTCCAGCACAAGGGAGGCTTTTCGTTTAGTGGAGCCTCCCTTGAAGCCTTTTTCATTCGATCCTCACATATCACCCATCTTTGACAGCATCAGATCTCCGCTTACTGTATCAAAGCCGAATTTGGCAGTGCCTTCACCCACTTTATATACATCGCCTTCCGCCGGTTCTCCCTCAAAATCACTCATTAGGGTTCCCGATACAGAATCATAATCGCATACAAATGCACTGTTCCCGGGCAGTGTAATCCGAAAAGCCCCGGACACGCTGTTCCCTTCAAAGGTGTTGGGACATTCTGCGCAAATCGCTGTAAGCGTTCCGCTGACCAAATCTGTTTCTATCTTTTGAAATATTCCGGACAGCGCAACATCTCCCGAGGTTGTATCCACAGATATCTGCTCCGCCCTGCCGTCTACTGTAATTCCACCAGACACCGTATCAATATCCAGTTCTTCTGTTTGTATGTCATGAATAAACACTGCTGCGGACACAGTATCTATAGAAAATTCTGTAATTTGATCCGCATATGCCGCCGGCACCAATATTTCCAAATCCTTCGGCTCCAGCTTAGACAAGCGAAATCCATAGCTTTTGCAAAACCGTATCTTTAAAGTATCCCCGTCCAGATAATAGTGTAATAAATTTTCATTGCTTGGATACGGGCTGTCATCTGAAAACCGCAGCATATCTCCGTCATATACTTTCACCGTCACATTGCCGCTGATCCAGTCGATATCTATTTTCCGCACCGCCCCAGGATCCACTTCACTGTTTCCCGCCGTGTATAGCTGCGCATCATCATATTCATACCCCATACCGCAGCCTGTAAATCCCAAGCATAACAGGCAAATCACGGTGAAACAAATCATTTTTTTCATAGGATGTCCTCCTTTATGCGTATCGCTT
>CANTEM010000075.1 GCA_947652805.1 uncultured Clostridia bacterium
AGTTACTGTATATTCTGCGTGCAGAGATATTGCAGAGGACTTTATAGCTGCATGCGGAGTCGATCCGTTTCAGGCAAGCCTTTTGGAGAGAACATCCCGGCAAATGAAACTGTTTATGGAGAAGTTCGGATATAGGTTTGACCCACAGGCGTCACAGACGATTTTGGAATATACCGCAAAGAATGTTTGCAAAATGCCAAAAATCAGTCATGAGGATATTACTGCAATAAAGACAATTGACGAATGGGTGCAATTTGAAAATAAGACAGATGCAGAACCAGACTTTGGAAACGAGGAAAGGGACATTGCTTTTGCAATAGTAAAAAACGAGGCAATTGTATCCTGTGCATGTACAAATGATGCATTTTATGCAAATGGCGCAGCTGAAATATATGTAGAAACTGCCCCGGAATATCAAAATCAGGGGTTCGGCACAGTGTGCACGGGGGCGCTTGTTTCCTTTCTCTTTCAAAAAGGAATCCCTGTTTGGTACAAATGCTATGAAAACAATTATGCATCTGCAGCAATTGCGAAAAAATGCGGGATGAAACTGGAGGGGAAACGCATTTCATTTGTATGTTATGCAGATGAATGAAACAAATATTTTGATAAAATTATGCAAACGACAAAAACAAAGGGAGTGAATTGCTTTGGCATTAGATGCTGGAATGCTTTCCTTTCTGCTGGGCGAAATCAATCAGCAGCTTGGCGGAGGAAGAATTGAAAAAATATATCAGCCTGCAAAAGATGAAATTATTTTAGTGGTACGTAAAGAGGGAAAAACGTCCCGGTTGTTGATCAACGCTGGCAGTGCCTGTCCGCGCATTTGTATCACAGAGGAGAAAAGCGAAAACCCTGCAAAGGCGCCCATGTTTTGTATGCTTCTGCGCAAGCATTTTCAGGGCGCGCGCTTTGTTCATGCGGTACAGCACGGCTTTGACCGAATTGCGCAGCTGCGGTTCGAAGGCACGGACGAAATGGGGTTTTCCTGTGTGAAGCATATTATTGTAGAAATCATGGGGAAATATGCAAATATAATTGTAACGGACGGGGAAGATAAAATTTTAAGTCTCTTGCGTCAGGTGGATTTTTCTCAAAATCTTTCCCGACAGCTTTTTGTGGGAATGCGTTATACTGCCCCTGTACAGCAGGACCGCCAAAATCCTTTGGATGCAGACAAGGCACTTTTCTGTAGTCTTGTGGATAGCGCCGACAGAGAAACCAGCGCGCAGCGATTTATTATGACAACTTTTGCGGGCATTTCTCCCCTTGTAGCGAGAGAAATTGTATATCGGTGCGCAAAAAGTACAGACGCCACTATAGGAATGTGCGGGGATCGGCTTGCGGATGTGTTTTGCAATGTTATGGATCTGGTGCGACAGGGCACAGGCGAACCGGTATTGGCAAAAGATAGTGAAAATGTACCGGCAGCGTTTGGATTTTTGCCCCTGACACAGTATGAAAATATTCTTCAGTTATCCGTTTGCAAAAGTTTTGGCGCGCTTTTGGACCGCTATTACAATGAAAAAAGTAGAAATGAAAAACTGCGGCAGCGCGGGGCGGATCTTCTGCGAATTACCTCTCAGGCAAGTGCCCGAATAGCGAAAAAGATTGCTATTCAAACGGAAGAATTAGAGCGGGTGCAGGAGGGCGAAAAATACCGCCTGTGGGGAGATCTGATTACTGCTAATATTTATAAAATGCAGCGCGGCGCTGCTTCTGTTAAGCTGGAAAATTATATGAATGGCGCAATGGTTGAAATTCCTTTGGACAGCAGGCTGACGCCGGCACAGAATGCCCAACGGTATTATAAGAAATATACAAAATCCAAGTCTGCACGCGTACATTTGCAGGAGCAAATGGAGGCTGCTGAAAAAGAAAGCATCTATATTCAATCTGTACAGGACGCCCTCTCCAGAGCGGAAACGGAAAAGGAACTGGAGGAGATTCGCAGGGAGCTGTATCACAGCGGATATGCGTCACGGATGAAGCATTATACAGAAAAGAAGCAAATCGCGCCTTCCTATATTCGGTTCCGCACCAGCGGCGGATATTCTGTTTTATGTGGAAAAAACAATGCTGCAAACGACTATCTTACATTTCAGCACGCAAATAAAGGGGATTGGTGGTTTCATGCAAAAAATACGCCGGGTTCCCATGTGATTCTGGAATGTGCCAGTATGCCGGAGCCTCCTGCGCAAGATTTTACAGAAGCTGCTGTCATTGCGGCTGTGTATTCCAAAGCAGGCGACGGCGCTACTGCGCAAGTGGATTATACACAGGTGAGACATATTAAAAAGCCGGCGGGTGCAAAGCCGGGATTTGTCATTTATCATACAAACTGGTCCGCTGCGGTTACACCAGACAGAGCGCTTGCCGCATCCCTGCGCATCTAAGAATCGGGCATGGACAGACTTTTCTTCGCATATACTAAAACAGTAAAACTGTTGATAAAGGTGGGAATCATGTGAAGAAAATTCTTTTTGCAGCGTCGGAAGCCGCCCCGTTTGTCCATACTGGCGGGTTGGGAGATGTGATGGGAGCATTGCCGCCGGCGCTGCTGCGGGAGGAATCGGATTGGGATATCCGTGTGGTTCTTCCCCTATATCCGGGGGTTCGGGATCGCTTTGCCGGTCAGATTTCCTTTGTAACCAAAACAAATGTGCGTCTTTTCTGGCGCAATTTGTATTGTGGAATTTGGAAGGCGGTAAAAGACGGTGTGACATACTATTTCATTGATAACGAGCAGTATTTCCTCCGTTCCGTTCCCTACGGCGAATACGACGATGGAGAACGGTTTGCTTTTTTTAGTCTTGCGGTTTTGGAGCTAATGGGAGCTGTAGGATTTTTTCCGGACGTTTTGGCTGCCAACGACTGGCAGGCGGCGTTGTCTGTTGTATATTATAAGCTGCAATATCGGGAATATCCCTTTTATGGGAATATTCGGACGCTGTTTGTTATCCACAATATCGCCTATCAGGGGCGGTACGGTCAGTGTGTGTTTGATACTGTGCTCGGTCTTCCGGAGCGGTTCCGATCCGTGCTGGACTGTGACGGAGACGTAAATTACATGAAGGCTGCTATTGCATTGGCAGACCATGTAGTCACCGTAAGTCCCCGGTATGCGGGGGAAATTCTGAGCGATCATTTCGGGCGGGGGCTACAGCATATCCTGCGCAGCGCTTCTCATAAACTGTCCGGGATTTTAAACGGAATTGATTATGCTTCCTTTGATCCGGGAACAGACGGCAGTCTCTGTGCAAATTATACTGCGGGAAGACCGGCGGGCAAAGGGGTCTGTAAAGCCAACCTGCAAAAGATATGCGGTATGCCGGTGCGGGATGTGCCGGTGATTGCTATGGTGACCAGACTTGCAAAGGACAAAGGAATTGACCTTGTAAAACGGGTTTTGTATGAGCTTTTGTCCCAGGATGATGTCCAGTTCGTTCTGCTGGGAACGGGCGAATGGGAGTATGAAGATTTCTTCCGGGGCGTTTCGGACAATTTTCCAGATAAAACAGGTATTTTTATAGATTTCAATACCACGCTTTCACGGCAGATTTACGGTGGAGCGGATTTATTTCTGATGCCTTCCGCAACAGAAGCCTGCGGACTTTCCCAAATGATCGCCATGCGGTATGGCACGCTGCCCATAGTTCGTGAAACCGGTGGGCTTGCCGATACGGTGACTCCTTATAACCAATACGATGGCACCGGCACCGGCTTCTCGTTCAAAAACTATAATGCCCATGAAATGCTGCACGTTATTCGATACGCGCTTTCCGTTTATCGGAATAAAGAAGCTTGGCAGCGTTTACAGAAGTCTGCGATGCAAGCAGATTTTTCATGGAACACTTCCGCAAAGGCATACAGTGAGCTTCTGGGCCGTATGTAGCTTTCCGACAGTATAAAAAGGCAATACATTGCCTTTTTATACTGTTTTTCTATTTGCTTTTATTCCTAAATTGTGCTATACTAATACGGTATTCAGTGAAGGAGGAAGTTTGCCTTGCATAAATTTACATCTGCTGTCATTCTTGCTGCCGGAAATGGCACGCGGTTCGGATCTGATATGAAAAAGCAGTACGTTACGATTGACGGCGTTCCTGCTGTGGTCAGATGTATGCAGTCCTTTGAGGCTTGTCCTCTGATTGATGAAATCGTTCTCGTCGGAGAAATGGAGCAGCTTCGCGGGCTGCTCTCCAATTATTCCTTCCCGAAACTTTCCGCAGTGGTTGGCGGTGGGGAAACCCGGCAGGAATCGGCTTTGCACGGTTTTGATGCTATATCGGATAAAGCCAAATATGTGGCGATCCATGATGCCGCACGCTGTTTGGTGACGCCTGCAATCATTGAAGATACTGTGCGCGCCGCATATCAGTACCGTGCGGCTGTAGCTGCTGAAAAAACGGTAGATACAGTCAAGCGCGGGGATCAGGACGGCTTTATCAGCGAAACCTTGGATCGGGAAGGAATCTGGCTTGTGAAAACTCCTCAGGTGTTCCACTGTGATGTGTACCGTGTAGCGGCATATATGGCAAAAAAAGAAAAAGCTGCTGCAACCGATGACAGCATGCTGTGTGAGCGTTTGGGATTCCGTGTAAAATTGGTGGAATGCGGACCGGATAATATAAAGCTGACTCATCCCCAAGATCTGATGCGGGCAAATGCCATTTTAAATATGCGTAAAAGGAAAGGGGAGCGCTGATATGCGAATCGGGCACGGATATGATGTGCATAAAACGGATCCGGAGAAGGCAAGCCTGTTTTTAGGCGGCGTAGAAATAGACTGCGGGTTCGGACTTGTCGCGCATTCGGACGGAGATGTGCTGCTGCATGCTGTTACAGATGCACTGCTTGGTGCAGCAGGAATGGGCGATATCGGCACCCTGTTTCCAGATACGGATGAAGCATACCGCGGGATTTCCAGTGTTCTTTTACTACAGGAAGCACTCCGGAGAATCCGCAGCGGCGGTTTTGAAATTGATTATGTTGATGCAACAGTGATTGCACAAAAGCCCAAGCTGGCAGGATATATACAAAAAATGCGCGCTGTTCTTGCAGATAGTATGGGTGTGACCCGGGAGCGCTGCAATATAAAAGCCACCACCGAAGAAGGGCTTGGCTTTACCGGCAAAGGCGAGGGAATTGCCGCCCATGCTGTGTGCTTGCTGACAGAAGAACGGTAAATGACCGCCTATGCCGTGCCCGGCTGCCGTGAGAGTGTTTTGTTTCGGTACCTTGCTTTTGAAAATCCAAACGGCAGAAAAGGCAGCGGCAAAGACGGTTTTTATATTAAACGGGCAGTATGCGGCGGTATTCTCACATCCTGAATTTTTTACATCCGTCACCGCATAAGACCGTGGATCCTGTTTGCGACAGCATTCGCTGTCATTAGTATCATATGGAAGGTGTGCTTCCCGTGATACTGGAGGAGCGCTTGCTCCGAATCTGCATTCTGATCCTTTTTGCACAAATATCTCCGCGATGAATCTGTCACAGAGAAAATTCGTTTCTAAGCTTATAAAAATAAAATTTTGGACAAACGGAAGGTATGCCTTTATGAAGATCTTAACAGCCCCCAGTATTTTTGCTTCTAACTTATCTGAAATCGGTTCCGAAGCCAGACGCGCTGAAAAGGCTGTAAAATCGTGAAGAAAGGCGAAGTATATGAGCGCAATCTCTTTACT
>CANTEM010000076.1 GCA_947652805.1 uncultured Clostridia bacterium
GTTTTTGCAAGAGTTTAGTTGATTTTTTTGTGATAAGATATAATATAGAAGAAAAGTTTGGTCAGACGAAATAGAAAAAGGCTCCGGTTGGAGCCTTTTTCTAATACGTATCATTTTCACGTACATAAGAACGAATAAATGCAAACGTCTCCGCCTCGCCTTTTTCCGCCAGCATGGTAAGCAGCCGCTCCAAAAAGTCCGACGTTTCCGGATGAATCGTTCGCATGACCTTGCCATGTTCAAAATAATCCAGCGGATCGCTGTCTTTGTACGCGTCTCCCCGGTAAATTTTGCTTGCGGCAACCCGGTCACAAAACATTTCAATCACATACCGCAGGGGCATCTTAACCGGCACAATTTTACGTGCCGTGGGATGATAGTCCGTCCAGTATTCAAAATGATGCCGGTTGCGCCCCTTATGATGCAGCCAAGCGGCGGAATATCCGGTTTCCGCCCGCTCCTGTACATTGGGGCTTTGCATGCCCTGATAATATTTCGCACCCCGGAAAAATTCAACTGGAGCATATTTGGATAAATCATGGCGCAGCCCCTGCCAGAAGATTCCGGCGCGGCGGCAGTGACCGATTACTTTGTGCCGGTGTTTTGTAATCGTTTTAAAATGCTTTAAGGGATGCATAGGATTCTCCGTTCCTGTCAAGTTAAACTGCAAGCAGCTTCAGTAATACATTTAACAACCAGATCACAGCCGGTATGGTTGCCGCCGATAAAATCGTCGTAATGGCGAACAGCTCCGATGCGTAGGCGCTGTCCTTCTGATATCGGTGGGCAAACATCGTACATGCCGCCGCAGTCGGACAGGCAACAGCAATGACTGTAATCGTAATGAGCATGGAATCCACGCCCAGCCGGACAAAGCCTGCCATCGCCAGCACAGTTAATATGGGAATCAGCAAAAGCTTTGCTGCTGATAAAAGATACAGCTTCGGCTTTTTGACGCATCCCAGCAAATTGGAGCCTGCCAGCGTAGCGCCGGCAATCAGCATCGCAAAGGGCGTGTTCATATTTCCTACAGATTCCAGAGGCTGCAATATGATTTCGGGCAGAGAGATCCGGAAGAAGAAAAAGGCAAGCCCCAGAAGCACCATGAAAATTGCAGGAGAACACAGATTTTTCACTGCCTGCCGGAAGCTGGTTTTCCCTGTCATAAACAGAACGCCCACCGTCCACAGAACAATATTGAACACGGTGACAAACATGGTCATATAAATGACGCCCTCTGCCCCGAACACACCCTGCACCAGAGGGATTCCGATATAACCATTATTGGAAAAGGCAAGGGACATCCGCTCTACGCCCACATTGGGATTGCCGTTTTTTCGCACCAGAAGCAGGGACATGCCAAGCTGGATCACAAATGCGAAAGCGGAAAGCAGGAACACAATTCCAAGGTTTACCGCAATATCTCCCGAATAGGGCATCTGATAGGAAACGAAAATCAGCAGGGGATTGACCACCAAAAGGGATAGATTAGACAGACGCTTATTTGTATCCCCGTCAATCAGTCCCGTTTTGCCGCAGATAAAGCCGATCAGTCCCATGATCATCATGATCAGCAGCTTTTCCAGAATAATACCGCTCATGCAGTTTCCTGACCTTCTCCGGCGGAAAGTTCGATCATATACAGGTTGCCGCTCTTTCCAGACAGGGAGAGGGCTCCGTTCGCCGCTACGCAGCCTGTGCAGATTTCTTTGTTTTCTTCATCACAAATCCGATAGGAGACCTTCTCACCGGAAAGATAGTCGGCAAGCTCCAAAGGAAGTTGCACTGTATCATCCTTATATTTATATACGATCAGCAGCAGGGAATCGTCCTTTTGATATCCTGTGATCCGGCAGGGAACGTCCTGATCCATGTCAACGGGACAGTCGGATACCATAACCCCATCCACAAAATAATTCAGATACGCCTGCCGCAGGGCTGCGCAGGTTTTCACCGCCTTTGAATACTCCGGATATTCACTGATCAGCGCACTGCCGTTATAGTTCTCCGGCTTCGAGGGGTATACGTTGATCACATAGTTGTCCATAAAAATAAACTTAACATAGGAAGGCTCGGAATCCACGTTAATATTGGGGCGCAGGGTGCGTACTACATGCATATACGGACGCATGTCGCCTCTGCCCGGCCAGTACAGCCAGTTCCAGGTAAAGTCTGTGTTATCCAGCTCGGATTCAAAGTACAGGGTAGATTCAGAAGAAAATACCGTTCCCGGATACATTTTCTCCGTTTCCAGCCGGTATTCGTTGATGATATCGTGCACGATATCATCCTGATTGTCGCCCAGCACATACTGATCCCAACAAATGTCCGGGCATCCTGCTTCGTCCCGGAAGAACCGCAGCCCGTCCCGGATATCCTTTCTCCAGTGCTCCGGAGAATGGTCGTGAATCTGATAACAGCTCCACCGCTCGCAGTAGGGAGCCTTGAACATGGGAATGGATTTCGGCGTTTCTGCCCAGGAGCCGCTGCGCTCGGTGATACCGTAGTTCTTTGCAGTCTGATCCCAAAGGGAGATCCAGGACACCAAAGGAGTGACCACTACGCCCATTTCCTTTAGCTTTTCCACATTCCGTTTCCAGGATTCCAGTCCGCCCCATTCTTCATAGAAGCAATGGGGTCCTGTAGGGAGAGTGAACATAAACGCACCCCACACATTCAGATCATACAGCCCGTGCTCCTTCATATCCGCAGCTAACTTGGGCATATCATCATATTTCCAGCTGTAGTCGTCCGGATCCTTGGTGTAGCCGTTTGCCATAAATACGGTACGGAATCCGAACATTTCTTTTGCACGCTGGGGCACTTCCACGACCCGGTGCACCTGAGACGCAACGTAATCCTTATATGCGCTGATTCCCTTGATCCAGGGGCCGGTGTGTGCGGTGAGAATATACTCGCCGGAATCGTATATCTCTCCCTTACCGATTTTGGTATCCCGGAGGAAAGCCAGCCGCAGCTTGCCGGACAGGTTATCCAGCTTTACCCAAAGCTGTTCTCCATATCCCATGGCTTCCTTGTCATCGGGTCCCCAGCCCCAGTGCTTGCGATACATAGAGAAGCCACCCTTGCGGCTGCCCATATCATACCAGCGGCCGATCATAGGACCGGGCTGAAATCCTCCTGCCCGGTGGAACCGTCCGCAGCAGGATTCTGTCCATGCAAAAAAGTTTTCTCTGGTTTTCGGGGTGCTTTTCAGCTCAACAAAAGGCTTTTCACTGCCGCCCAGCATCGTCAGCTTATCATGCTGTTCGTCTGTTGTAGGAACGATGCCGTTCATATCTGGGAACAGCACTTGCACCACTTCTGCATCGGAGTGGTTTTCCACGACAAGCCGCATGGAAACGGACTTCCCATCCTCACAGGCACGCAGGGTTACCGTGGCAGACACGCCGCCTGCAAGCTCCGCCATTCCTTCTGGTGTGGGAACGGTGCGGGGGATGCTTGCATAAGTGAGGGTTACGGTGTCTCCCGCGCAGGCAATTACAGGAGGAGTACTACAGTATTTTCCTGTGGGATTGAGCCGCAGCGTGTCATAGTCCGTATGTACGGGCCAGGAAAGATCGAACAGTCCTTTCCCCTCGCGGATCATAGAAGGCGCGCCGGGATAGTCCATGCCGACAAGAGCGCCGGTAGCAGCGTCAAAGGTAAAGGTGGTGTTATTCAGTGTATGACAGACAGTTTTCATATGAGTACCAGCTTTTATCAAAATTTTGAGACATATGTAATATACCAAAAATCCGGTAAAGAATCAAGGGAAATGGGGATTTTTTCAAAAGATATTGTATGCGCAAAGAAAAAAGCCCCCAGTTGGAGGTTCGCTTTGCGAACTCCTGGGGACCAATCCCGCGTAGCGGGTGGGGATTGTTTATACGGATCATTTTGGATCATCTGCAAATCGGCAGTTTTACAATCCCCCGCCGATTACATCGCCCCCCCCTTTACACAAGGGGGGCTTAAAGAGCGCGGAAGAGCATGTACACGCCGGCGTATGCTGGTTATATATCCAAAGAATACGGGCCGTCGTTGCAGTCTGTACGGATCAGCCACTGTCCCCGGGTGAAGTCCGGGATATCCATCGGACGCCCGCCGCCGGCAATGGAGGCTTCCGACAGAGGCGTAATCACCATCCATGAAGCCATATCATATGTGTCAATAACGGGCTGCCGGTTATTCAGAATTCCCTCAAAGAACGCAGAGTATACCAGCCAGTCCATACCGTCGTGGCCGCCCTTGACGCCTTCCTTCAGGTAACGCTGCCAAATGGGATGCTCCCATTTTTCTCTGTACTCATCCAGATTCTCAAAAATCTTGTTTCCAGATTCCCCGAGGCTGTCCAGAAATACTGCCTTGGTCAGATCGGTATAGCAACCCTTTGTACCCCGAACAGTAAATCCTCTGGAATAGTGACGGGGCAGGGATGTATCCAGCGTAAGGGTGATCAGCTCCCCACCGGTGCATTTGATATTGGTTTTGATAATATCCCCCTGAGCGAACAAAGCGGTGCGCAGCTCCGGCTTTACATCCTCATGTCCGCAGGCATATTCGTTCAGTCCCCAAGCGCCGGAGGACATGGAAGTGAGCGACAGCATCCGATTGCCCCGGTTGATACCCAAAACCTTAGCAATCGGACCAAGTTCATGGGTAGGATAGTTTTCACAGTTCCGGTTTTTATAATTGTGCAGCCGGTAATGCCGTTTTTCTTCTCCGTGGGTAATCTCATACCGCAAGTCATGGTGATATCCGCCCTCGCAGGCTGCAATTGTTCCGAACAGTCCCTGCCGAACCATATGCAGCACCATCAGTTCTTCCCGTCCAAAGCAGCAGTTTTCCAGCATCATACAATGTCTGCCTGTATCTTCATAGGCGCGTATCAGTTCCCAGCAGTCATCTATGGTATATGCGCCGCCTACCTCGCAGCCTACATACTTTCCTGCCCGCATTGCAGCCACAGCGGCAGGCACATGATTTTCCCATGCAGAAGCAATGACTACTGCTTCTACGTCGCTGTCCTCAATCAGCTCCCGATAATCTGTGGTATATTTTGGAGAATATCCTTTCTTCTCCAAAACTCCCTGCTGTCCGCGAACCGCCCGATCCTCATAACGATCACAAACATATGTAATACGAATGCAGTCCATATCGCAAAGAACGCCCATCAGTGTACTGTATCCTCGTTCGCCAAGCCCGATAATACCCACTTTTATTTCTTGACTCATGTTCCGTTACTCCCTAAAAAATAAATTTCCTCCGCATTATATCACACCCAGCGTATATGTCAATAAGTTTTTACAAAGAAAACCGTTTTCTTTGTAAAAATATAAAAAACGTGCACCATTTAAGGTACACGTTTCACCTGCGATAAATCGCTGGTGGGGGAAGCTGGATTCGAACCAGCGAAGTCACTGACAACAGATTTACAGTCTGCCCCCTTTGGCCGCTCGGGAATTCCCCCATAATAAATATTCACTTCGCGCTGTGAGAACGCAGCTCACATTGTATGATGCGATGGAGCTGGTGGACGGACTCGAACCCCCGACCTGCTGATTACAAATCAGCTGC
>CANTEM010000077.1 GCA_947652805.1 uncultured Clostridia bacterium
TCAACTATCCTATTCTCCTTGGTTCAGATAACGACTATTATCTGGATCACTCCTACAACAACAACTATCTTCCGATTGGTTCCATTTTCCTGGATTATACTACAAAAAGTCCGATTACCGAAAACTATAACACAGTCATATACGGACACAACGTAGCGGCAGGCAATATGATGTTTCACGATATGACGAAGTTTTTGAATGAAGATTTCTTCTACAGCGCAAAAATATATATATATACAATGGAGGGCGTATATATTTATCAGCCGGTATCCGTATATCAAACGACAGCCGAATATCAGTATTTCCGTACGGAATTCGGATCAGAGGCTTCCTTCCTTGAATTTGCCGGAGAAGTCCTCGGCAATTCCAAATTCCCCACGGACGCTGCTCTGTCCGCCGGCGATACGATGATCACCCTTTCCACATGCACCAACGGCGCGGCAAACGGCAGATATGCACTCCATGCAAAATTGGTGGAGACGATCAGCTGATGACAGAAATAAACGAAATTTTTATCTGCCCCCTGTGCGGGTCTCCCCTCGTCCGGCAGGAGGGCAGTCTCTTCTGTACTGGTGCGCGCAGACATTGCTATGATATTGCAGCATCCGGTTATGTAAATCTGCTTCCTCCCGGGAAAAAGAATAACGCCCGGGCAGGAGACGATAAGGACATGCTCCGCTGCCGCAGCCGGTTCCTTTCCGGCGGATGGTATGATCCTATTTCCGACACAGCCGCCCGGCTGGGGCTGAAAGCCATAGGCGGCAAAGAGCGTATTACCTTTGCAGACGCAGGCAGTGGAGAGGGATATCATACCTGCCGAATCGCACAGCAGTTTCAGCAGAGAGGAATATCCTGCACGGGTGTTGGTATTGACGCTGCAAAAAGCGGTGCCCAGGCAGGCGCAAAGCTGGCGCGGACAAGCGGACTGGATTCGATACGGTTTATTGCGGGCAATATTTTTGCATTGCCCCTGGCGGATCACAGCGCCGATCTTGTATACAGCATTTTTGCACCGATTCCCGGAGAAGAGGCGGCACGAATTTTAAAAAAAGACGGGGCGCTGATCGTAGTGTCTGCGGGACGGGAACATTTATGGGAGCTGCGCTGTGCGTTATACAGCGAGCCGCGTATCAGTGAAGGGGTGCAGATGCCTGCCGGTTTTACCCCGGCAGCCCAGGAAACCCTTTCTTATGAAATAGATTTACCGGATCCGGATACGATTGCTGCCCTGTTTGCAATGACTCCTTTTTACTACCGCTGTCCCCGGGAGGGACGGGAACGGCTGCTTTCACTGGACAAGCTGAAAGTGCGGGTGGCAGTCGATTTTACTGTACTGACTTTGGACAAGGATGAACACAAAAATTAAAGGCATGGTATTTATATGAAAATTTCCGTTTGTATCCCCATGTATAACGAAAATGCAATTTGCGTTGCCACCGCGCGCACCCTTTGCCGCGCCATGACGACCTATTGTATGCGGCAGGGATACGATTGGGAAATGATTTTCTGCGACGACGGTTCCACAGACGGTAGTCTGGAGCTTTTGCAAAATACGGTGAAAAGGGAAGGATTGAGCCGGGTTCGGTGCATTGGATATGCGCAGAACCGCGGAAAGGGCGCAGCGGTACGCACGGCCGTGCTTGCATCCAGTGGAGATGTGGTTTTGTATACAGACTGTGATTTGGCATACGGTACCGATGTGATTGAATTGGGTGCAGAAAAGGTACTGGAAGGGAATCCATTTGTTTTGGGATCCCGAAATCTGGATCCGAACGGATATGCCGGATATACTTTTCTGCGTCGGATCGCGTCCAAGCTATATATCAAGGTGATTGCTGTTTGCGCAGGCTTTCGTTTGACGGATTCCCAGTGCGGTTTCAAATGCTTTGACGGAGACACAGCACGGAGAATCTTCTCCCTTTGTACGATTGACGGTTTTGCTTTTGATTTGGAAGCAATTAAAATTGCGCAGAAGCTGGAAATCCCCCTTGCGGAAATTCCGGTGCATATTATCAATCACCGGGATTCTAAAATCAGCATTGTCCGGGATGCCGTTCATATGCTGGGAGATATCCGAAGGATAAAGAAGCATGTTCGCAGTTTACAGGATTAGAATATAAAAAAACCTCCAGACAGGTTTCCGTGATGTCGTTAACGGAGAAATGATGGGCGGTATGTAACCGGAAGGCGTAATGCCTTCCGGTTACTGCTTTTTATGCAGACATTGTTGTCGGTTGCATGACCTGTTCTATCGCAGGCATACCGTTTTGTTCGGGCAGCTGGAACGCATAGTAAATTACAATCGGATTTCCGCAGGTGCGGGAATATTTCTCCGGCTTTTCGCATACCTCAATACGCCGTATGAAGACTCGTAACAGTTCAGGTGTCAGTTTTGGCATCTCAAGATATTCCTTTGCCTTTGTAACAAATTCTCTGATACACATTTCCCGCATATCCATTTCATCAATACGCTTGGTAATAGATTGCAGTTCCTGCTTCAGCTCCGCCTGCTCCTGCTCGTATCCACCTGCCATCACATCATACCGTTCCGGTGTAAGTCGACCGCATACACGATCTTCATATAAGCAACGGATAATGTTGTCCAGCTCCTTGATACGCTTTTCGATTTGAACTTTTTCCCGTTCTGCTGTCCTGTAGAATTTTTTCGCCTCGGCTTCACCGTTTCTCGTTGCCATTGCGTAAAATTCTTCTGGCTGCTCTCTGGCGAAAGCTGTAACCGTTTGCAGATTATGCAGGACGATTGTGTCAAGTACACTTTCTCGAATATAGTGAGCGGTGCATTCGGCTGTTCGTTTTTGAAATCCTGCACACTGGAAAACATTGTTTTCCGGTTTAATGGTTTGACCCCTGTGCAAGTATAACCTTTTGCCGCAATCACCGCAGAAGAGATAACCGGCATATTTATCCACCTCACCTTGCTTATCAGGACGCTTTCTGCCATCGAAATGCTTTTGTACAAGATTGAACAGTTTTCTGCTGACGATGGCTTCGTGTGTATTTTCAAAGATTAGAATATTTCCGGGATCATTTTTCAGCCGTTTCTTCAGCTTGTTCGACTTGGAATAGGTTTTGAAGTTAACGGTATCGCCGACATACTCGCGGTTTTCAAGCATTGCCCGAACCGTTGTCTGCGCCCAATGATATGGCCTTGTTAGATCAGGATTGCCGGATTTGTTTCCAGTGATTTTAAACGCATACACACTTGGCGAAAGCACTTGTTCTCTTGTGAGCGTATCGCATATCTTTCTTACGCCTAAACCGCTTGCGCACATTTCAAAAATGCGTCTGACAACCGGCGCGGTTTCGGGATCGGGAATCAGTTCCTTTTTGTTTTCGGGATTTCGCATATACCCATAAGGCGTTGCACTGCTGACTCGCTCACCGCGTTCGCCCTTTGCTCTTTGCACCGCACGAATTTTACGGCTGGTATCTCTCGCATAAAAATCGTTGAAATAATTTTTGATACCGGAGAAATCGCTGACGCCGTTTTCACTGTCCACACCATCGTTGATAGCAATGAACCGTACATCGTATTGAGGAAAGGTAATTTCCATCAGCATACCTGTTTGCAGATAATCTCTGCCGAGACGGGACTGGTCTTTCACAATCACAATTCCTACCTTACCGCATTCCACATCGTTCATCATCCGTTTGAAACTCGGACGATTAAAATTGGCTCCTGAGAATCCGTCATCTACATAAAACTGAATGTTTGGGAAGCGATGTTCCTCAGCATATTTCTGTAACATAAGTCTTTGATTTTCAATTGACAACGACTCACCGAGCCGTTCATCCTCTTGCGAGAGCCTGCAATAAAGTGCGGTTATTAAATTTTTATTTTCGGTTGATTTCAATTTTCTCATTTCCTTTCCGAGCGAGGTTTCGCTCTGTCAAACCGAATAGGATACGACCAAAACATATCACTTCTCCGGTCAAAAGTCCAGCGACAATCCTGTTAACTTTTTTGACCGTTTATCAGATATTCGAACTTGTTTTTGACGATCCCGTCATTCGTTCCGACAGGAAAGCAAGCCATAACGGGATAGTACCTGCCGTCAAGTATTAATTCGTAGGTGATACCGATATGCTTTTTTTCATCCGTTTCTGCTCTCAGCTTGAGAACTTTCTCGCGCCTTTTTTGTAGTAATTCAAAATCAATTTCTTTCATAAATATCCTTTCTGTCTTTCGACTGTTAAAATTAAAGTGATTGTGTATCTCTGCGTTTGAACAAATCATCCAGCCGAACTTTTCCTCTTATTCGGCGGACATTTCGGACTGCTTCTTTCCGTAGTTCTTCAAGCTCTGCTGGAGTGAAGTCCAATGTTTCCGAAAACATCCGCATGATGAGTTCCATCTCCACAGCGTAGCGGAACATACTTTTCGCGATCTGTAAGGTCTGCTTTTCGCTCATCTCTGCGATTGCTCTTGATAACTTTTCGCTTATCATTGTATCGTTTTCGCCCAGCAGTTTGTCCGCAATCAGGTTATCTACAGCAGAGGAAACAAAATCATTGCGGGAACGATAACCATATTTTTTAATTGCGCTATCCATCTTTTCTACCGTTTCTTTGTCCAGATACAGGCTGATTCTCTGTTTGTCTTCCGAATCCATATTTTTGCTCCTTTCCTGGCGTTACACCAAACGGCAACGCCGTATTTTACTGCTTGAAACGCCTTTGTTTCGGGATTTTTACATTTCAGTAACTCTGTTTTTGACGCCAAAGATGCAATAGCAACCCACCCTGAAATGCCGAGAGCAAAATCGCTGAAAACGCCCGCACGGTCGGCATTGCCGTCCGTTGTGAACCGCAAAGGGGAGCTTTAGCAACCCCTTTGCTTTCTCCTGCTTACTTTTCGACCCACTGAAAAGACTGAAAGCTGCCTTGATTACACTGTATTTTAACTTTCCAACCTTGCCCTCAAACCGTCCCAAACGGGCGGTTTTCTTTTTGGGCGGGTGTTTCCTCGCATCTCTGCGTTACTCGGCACACATGCGGTCTGTGGGCGACACATGGGCGTTCCGTGGCGATTATCTATTCTTTTTTCTGTTGTAGTAGTTCCTGGGTTTTGTTCTATGGGTTTTCTTCTTGATAGGAAATTCTGACACTGTCCCAAAGAAAGATTTACTCTACTCCAAAAGGTTTGCCACGTAGTAGAGGTTGCTCATTCTCGTTCCGTCCTCACGGTGCCGCTGAATCTTTTTCACGAGACCGAGGGACGAGAGAGTTTCAATGGCAGAGTCAACGGTTTTTCTGTCCATACCGCACTCCTTTGCGATGAATCTCCGCGAGGGAAAGCAGGAGCCGTCCTTGCTGTCGCTGTGCCGGAGCAGACAGCAATACACGGTGAAATCCTTCGGCTTCAGTTCTAAATCAAAGATGCGGTTGGGAACCATAAAGAAATTCTTGTGCTGCATCCGATCCTCCTTTTGTTTGTGTTGATTC
>CANTEM010000078.1 GCA_947652805.1 uncultured Clostridia bacterium
GAAACAACAGCATTTCCCGGTTTAAAAAGAGATAGCACATACCGGAAAATCCGTCGGAGAAAGCTTCTTCTGCCAACGCCCCCATATAACAGTCTGTTTTCTGATAGCTGAACGCATGCCAAAGATTGTTCTGATACATTCGTCTGGGCAGGCAGAAGGCCTTTGCGTCATAATATTCCATATCCGGCGCAAAGGCGGATAACCATTTAAGCATAAACGGGCGCAGGGGCTTGTCGGTAACCTCCCGGCATTCGCCGAATACCTCCTGCATCTTTTTTCTTGCGGCTTCCTTTTCCTGTTCGCTGATTTTCTTTTTAAACATCTTTAGACTATCCCTTTCTTTTTCCTTTACTGTCACGAAAATGCGTGTTCGCTGACCTCACCAATTTCTCCCCTGGAGAAGTCATAGTAAAGCCCATCATCCACAGTCACATACCAGCCGCCAAGATCGGGCTTGCAAAGCTTGCACAGAAAAACGCCTTCTGCTTCCATTGTATACTGCACTGCACTGCGTCCGCCGAAAAATCCAAAATCCTTTGCAGTAATATCCACGGATACGTCTCCGTTGGTATATGCTGCCCGTGCCAAATCCTGGGCTTCTCCTGCATCTTCCATATAATGACCCAACGTATACCCGGTACCGTTCCATTCCACAGCACGATACAGTCCAAGGCAGTTTATATCGGCATACCAATGTGCATCAGATGTGTATGCGATGTGTGCACCTGTTTCGGTTGTATAAGCGGTGCAAGCTTCTCCGTTTACTGTGGTCTCTCCCTCAGAAGGACTGACAGCCATATCCCCGATCAAGGTACGGAAAATTTCTGCGGCAACCGCGTCCGCTCCTTCTACCGTTTGAGACGCCAGCTCCAAGGACAGGTCTTCCGAAAACTGATAGGCAGCACGCACCGTTCCGAATCCCTCCGTCTCCAGCACACTGCTTACCGTACCGGACACCGGATCCGGAACAGGATTTTTCACCAGTCGATATGCTGCACACGGCACATATTTTCCGTCGTCCGCATCCCACAGCCACAAATTATAGCAGGATGCCTCCTGTGTTTCGCTGTACACCGTCTGTAAATCTGCATATCCGTCGCCGTTGATATCCTCACGGGTGAGATTTTCGATTGCGTCGGCTACGGCAGTGTCATACGTAAGGGTTTGCAGCTTTTCTCCTGCGCCGCTGTCATCCCAAAGGGTGATTGTTCCTTTATCCAGAGAATACAGAAGCTTGATTTCCTTTGAAACATAGAAGGAACCATCATATTCAATTTGATTGCGCCAATCTGTAGCCTGTTTTGCCGGCGCGGTATCTTCTGCTTTCGTTTTTTCGCCGCAGGCAGTAAGCGGGAGCGCAAGGAAAATGCACAGCGCCAATGCAATTTTTTTGATATTCATACTCATTCACGTGCTTTCTTTGACTTAAAACATGGGAGAAAGGGAGCGGCGCGCAACCTTAAAGGCTCTATAGGGGCAGGCGCAAAGCACCTTCACTCAATGCCTCCCTTGTGTAAAGGGAGGTGTCATGTCGCAGGCATGACGGAGGGATTGTTTGCAAAAGCTGTCGATTTGCAGATTATTTAAAATGATTATATTACAATCCCTCAGTCGCTTTGCGACAGCTCCCTATGCACAAGGGAGCCTTGGGTAAATTAACCTGCTTCGCAACTCCAGCTGGGGGCTTGGGGATGTATGAAACCCTCATTTATAATCCCCAAACAGAAAGAAAGCGGACGCTGTAAGGTCCGCTTCCGCATCTATCCACTTTTACTTATGCAAAACGTACCAGTCAGCTTATGCTTCTTCCGACGCAGCCGCGTCATCGGATGCATCCTCTGCCTCCAGATCGTCCGCATCATCACATGCATCGCATGCGTCGCAGATGCTGCATCCGGGAGCAAAGTCCTCATCACAGCTGCAAAGGGGATCAAACTCATCTCCGAAGCAATCCTGGCAACAGGTATCACAATCGCCGCAATCAAAAGAAATACGGAAATATTTCTTGAAAAACTTATACAGCAGTGCCGCAGCTGCAACAATCAGCAAGGCAACTCCTGCGGATATCGTAATAATTTTAATCAGGCTTACACGCTTTTCATCTTTTCTCATTGGTTCTTCTCCATACCTTTCCTAAAAATTTAACTGCTTTATCTGCGCCTGCGCGCCAGATGTATCATGCATGGATATATTTATAGTATATCACAATTCATGCAAAATGCAATACGATTTTGGGATAAATTTTTGCATATCATTCCAAAGACGATCTTGCCCATACAGCATCTGCCAGGGCTTCCAGAATCACCTGCTTTGTCTCGTCAGAAGTTTCCGATGCCGCGGCAGCTACCAGAATCCGCAAACTTTTCAGCCCGCCGATTTGTCCCAGCGCCCGATATACGAGCCGGTGCACCTGCTCGTCATAGCTTGGGGATAAATGTCGGCGCAGAAGGTCAATATCTCCTCCCGCAGCCGCCTCTTCAATCCGCTTACGGACCACGGAGTCGATCAATCTATCATGCATATCTGTTCACATTCCTTTTCTTACAATCCAGCCGAAATTTATTTTCTGAAATTCCCACCGATTCATACATTTATTTTTTGTTTATATGGAAAAAGCGGTTCCTTTTCCACTATCATACTACCATGGATATATGAAAACTGTAAGTATTGATTGTGAATTTTAATGAATGTTTTCGTGAATGAACGAAAACATTTGTATATTTTGTAAAATTATCCGATTTATTGTTCCGTAAGCCGGATGCTGATTTCACCGGAATGGAGCGTCTGACGCCTACCGTCCTCCAAACGAACCACCAACCCGCCTGCGTTGTCAATTTCCTCCGCTGCGGCAAGATACGTATGCGTGCCTTGTATACATTTGACGGTTTTGCCAAGGACCAGCGAATCCCGGCGGTATTCCTTCATCCAGGGACGGGCTGACAGCTCTCCGATAAAGTCGCATAATTCCTCTGCCACTGCTGCGCACAGAGCGCACCGGCGCACATCGCATCCGGAAAGGGCGCCTGCCACATCGGCAACTGCATCGGGAAAATCCTCCGTGGAACAGTTAATGCCAATGCCCACAACGATTTGCTGGGCATGGCTGTTTTCCAGACTGGTTACCGCCTCTGTGAGAATCCCACAAATTTTTTTCCCGTCCAGGAAAACGTCGTTCACCCACTTGATTTTGGCCTCCTTGCCCGTCAGCCGCCGGACAGCACGTACCACTGCCACTGCTGCCGCACCGGTAATACCTACTGCATCCGCAAGGGAGGCAGACGCAGTAAAAACCAGGCTCATATAAATGCCGGTACCGGGGGGCGAATAAAAGCTCCGTCCCAACCGTCCTCTGCCGGCAGTCTGCTGATCCGCTGTGATCAGCAAAAGTCCCCCGCACTCCTGTTCTCCTGCCGACAACCGCCGTTTTGCTTCATTATTGGTCGAATCAATCGTATCAAAAGAAACAATGGAAATCTGATCCCGCAGGGACGGCGGCAGACATGCGCCGATTCCCGCGGGGGTGAGCCGGTCTGTCTGCTCTGCCAGCGCATATCCCAAATTGGTCACGCCCTGAATATCGTAGCCGTCTCGGCGCAGCGCCGTAATGGCTTTCCACACAGCGGCGCGGGAAACCTGGGCCTGCCCTGCCAAAATTTCACCGGACACATATCTGCCCCGATTCTTTTCCAAAATTTCTAAAACCTTATCTTTTGCAGCCATATAAACCGCTCCCAGCTTATTTTCCGATGATCCGGGCGCACAGAGCGTCTGTATATACAGCCGCCTCCAGCATCCGGTCATAGCTGACCCGTTTATCCCGATTCCAGGTATTTTCCATAACATAAGGCAGACGCTGCCGAATTTTCATCTGTTCGTCGGCAAGTCCCGCTTCCAGAGACGGAAAGGCTTTTTCTACCGTATCTCCCCATGCGTGGAGCTGTCCCCCAAGGATCGCATCTGTGGAATCCAACCGGGTGCAGTTATTGTAGTATGCAGAACTTTCGGAAATAGAGCCAAAGGAATATACATCCCAGTTGTAGCTGTCCCGGGTGCTGTAATACCAGGTTGGTGTCACAATATAGTTGGGGATCCAGGAGCAGTTGATCACAGAAAATCCGCTTTGCAGCAGGGACTGCGCAGTTTGGAAGCCGCCGTCCCATACCATGACCGTCACCTGCTTTGGAATCATATCGTTGACGTATTTGGAAAATCCCTCCCACACAATGGGTTTTCTGCCGCACTCCAACACAGTCTGCGCCATTTTCGAAATGAAATGACCGAGATACTGGAGCATGACATATTCATTGCCGGGAATATCGGGGGCTTCGTTTTCCACTTTATATCCCAGGGAGCGGCCATACTGAATACATTCGTCACAGTCCAGCCACCAACCCATACGGCCCTCGTCTCCCCCGATGTGAATATATTCCGATTCGGGGAACAGCTCGCACAGCTCCTGGTACAGGCTTTGCATTGCTGCAATGGTTTTTTCATGGAAGCAAACAATTCCCTTTTCCCCAAAGACCTGGGGATATTTTTGCTGCAAATAGGAAGCATGACCGGGTGCGTCGATTTCCGGCACAAGCTGTACATCCCGGGAGCGGGCATATGCGCGCAGTTGTTCAATTTCCGCATAGCTGTAGCATCTGTCCGCGCTGGTAGCATCGGGGAATACTTTAGAGGGAAGCGTATAAGCTTCATCATCGGAAAAATGGAGCTGCAAGTATTTAACTTTATACAGCCAGCACATATCTATGTATTCCAGCAGCAAGGGCAATGCATGGCGGCTGCGGGCACAGTCGATCATCAGACCCCGGTATGCGCTTTCCGGCTGATCCCAAACAGTACCCACCTGCACTTGCAGCTTGTCCTCTGCCTTTTTACCCATTTGCAGAAGGGTGGCAAGGGCATAACGGATGCCCTCTCTGCCGGCGGCATAGATGCAGATTTTGCCGTCGTTACCGGAAAGGATTTTATATTCACCCGGTGCAAAAGAAGTATTGGTGATCAGATATATACCTTCTGCATCTGCCGGTGCGGAGGCAGACATCGTACATTCCAGATCCAGTGCCTTTTGTGCGTATGTGCAGAAGGTACGGGCAGGCTCCTCATAGTCTCCGTAAAAAAGGGCGGGTGCGTACCAGCGCACATGTTCTTCCCCGCAAAAGCCTTTGGGAGAAGGGATAATTTGTGTCAGCATTGCCATTGTGATAACCATTCCTTTATTGCAAACTTGATTCTCTTGTTGACTTGGTTCATTCTATCATAGGTGCATTTCAAAGTCAATCATTCC
>CANTEM010000079.1 GCA_947652805.1 uncultured Clostridia bacterium
CCTAAGTAATAAATAGAAACAGCAATTTTTCTGCCATTTCTGTATGGTAGAATTATACCATGAGTTCTCCAATATTTCAATATATTTTGTTGCTTTTTTTCAACTTTTTTTAAATAATTCATAAAATCGCAAATACAGGGAAACAAATAGAAGTCTATCCACCACTTGTTTCCCTGTATTTTTACATTTGCCTTATTTTCCCTCAGAATCGTCACGCACCTGTAAATGAAGCTCTTCCAGTGCCATACAATCTGCCGCAGATGGACATCCGGACATAAGTTCTGATGCATTCTGCACTTTCGGGAACGCGATTACTTCACGAATATCCTCTGTTCCGAGCAAAAGTGCAACAAGACGATCCAACCCGTATGCCAAGCCAAGATGCGGTGGAATACCGTAATGGAGCGCACGCAGCAGGAAGCCGAATTTTTCTTCTGCTTCTTCTTCAGAAATACCCAGTGCTGCAAACATCTGTTTTTGCCGTTCTACTGTATGGATACGGACAGATCCTCCGCCAAGCTCCGTACCGTTGAGCACAATATCATATGCACGGGAACGAACCGCGCCGGGATCGGCTGCAAGCTTATCCATATCCTCTTCCATAGGCATTGTAAACGGATGATGTTTGGAATAATATCTTCCATCCTCTTCATCATACTCAAACAGAGGGAATTCAGTAACCCACAGGAAATGGAATACGCCCTTCGGGATCATACCCAGCCGTTTCGCAACCTCGCAGCGCAGGGCGCCAAGGGAGTCGAATACCACGCTGTCTTTTGCCGCGACGATCAGCACAAGGTCTCCGATATTTGCACCGACCTGATCCAGAATTGCCTTTGTTTCTTCTTCCGAAAGGAATTTCGCAAAGGAAGATGACGGTGCATCTGCGGCATTTTTATACCAGGCAAGCCCTTTTGCCCCGTAGGTTTTTACAAACTCAGTCAGCGAATCAATTTCCTTTCTGGACATAGACGCGCCGCCGGGAACATTGATTCCGCGCACGCTGCCGCCGTTTTCTATGCAGCTGGAAAACACGGAAAATCCGCAATTTTTCACCACATCGGACAGATCGCACAATTCCATGCCGAACCGCGTGTCCGGTTTATCGCTGCCAAAACGGCGCATCGCTTCCGCGTAGGTGATACGCTGGAAGGGCGTTTTCAGGGGAAGATGCATGAAGTCCTTGAAAACCCGCTCCATAAAGCCCTCATTGAGACGGATAATATCTTCCTCATCTGCAAAAGACATTTCCAGGTCGATTTGCGTAAACTCCGGCTGCCGGTCGGCGCGGAGGTCCTCATCCCGATAGCAGCGGGCAATCTGGAAATACCGATCAAAGCCTGCGTACATAAGCATTTGCTTATACAACTGCGGGGATTGAGGAAGGGCATAAAAGCATCCCGGATGTACTCTGGAAGGAACCAGATAATCCCGCGCCCCTTCCGGAGTAGGTTTAATCAGGGTAGGTGTTTCCAAATCCACAAATCCGTTTTCTGCAAAATACTGCCGCGCGATGCCGCTGATCTGGCTGCGCGCCATCAGATTATACTGCATATCGGGACGGCGCAGATCCAAAAAACGGTATGTCATACGTGTTTCACTGTTGGTTGTGCTGTTCTCCACAATCGGGAAAGGCGGCGTCTGCGCTTCAGACAGCACTTTAAACTCTGAAACAGCAATTTCCACAGCACCGGTAGCAAGCTGGTCATTGACAGCACCCTCACCCCGTGGACGGACGATGCCTTTTGCACAAAGCACATATTCTGAACGGACAGAAAAGGCCTTGTCAAAAACTGCCTTATCCGTGTTATCGTCAAATGCAAGCTGCACAATTCCGGTACGGTCCCGCAGATCAATAAAAATCAGGCCGCCCAGATCCCGCTGGCGCTGGCACCAGCCCACAACGCATACACACTCGCCTACATTTTTCTCAGACAAAGCACCGCAATAATGGGTTCGTTTGTCATTTTTTTCAAAAATTTCCATATATTTTTCCCTTTCCGTTTGCCTGCATAACTATAATGTAATATTATAGCAAAAACCATATAAAAAAGCAAGATTGGAAAAGGATTCATTATAAGGTTTTTGTGCAGTCAAGGGAAGAAGCGGGTTAATATTGTTATGTCTCCCTTATACAAAAGGAGACAACGCGCCGCAGTTCATCAACTCCGTACGCCTCCCTTGTGTAAAGGGAGGTGCCGATGTAATCGGCGGAGGGATTGTCTTCCTATACCATCGGTTTGTGAATCCTGCTAAACGATAGTATAACAATCCCTCACCCGCTTCGCGGGAGCTCCCTTTGCACAAGGGAGCCTTTTTTGTTGGTACTTTACGGGAGCACCCAAGGAGATTCGCTCCGCGAACTCCATCTGGGGAAGCCTTTTTCCTTTGAAATTGCCCTTTACTGTGCGCCGCCTTCTTTTACTGCCAGGTCATACTCCTGCGCCAGCTTATTCCATGTGCGCTTATCCACAATACCAGTGGGATCCAGTCCAACCACCCGCTGAAATTCTCTTACCGCTTCTGCCATTGCCTGATCATATTTATGATTCAGCGGCAGATATGCATAGCAATCATAAAACAGCTTCAGCTCATTCAGCATGATTTTTATGATATATACAAGATTGCTCCGCTCGCCGATCCCCACCTGATACCCGATCTTGTTCGGGAATGGATGAATCGGTCTGCTTTTCTCAAAGTCCTCATTTAACATATCATGCGCCTTACAGATTGCATCCCACGTAGTGCGATCCACGTCTCCTGTCGGCATGATCCCCTGCATTTCCTGAAAACGCCGTACCGCGTTTCTGGTATTCTCTCCATATACCCCGTCATCCTGCACGTGCAGCGCAGGCTCATTCGCCCAACGGGACAGCTTTTTAAGATAATTCTGCAATTGCCGAATGATTTCTTCTTCATTATTTATATCAATATATGCCATTTCAAAAGTCCCCCTTTCATGACCCACCCCCGGCGCTGATATCTCCCGCGTACTGCCCCGGACTTGCCTGCGCTCCTTCGCGCAGTGCCAGGTAGGTTTGCACAATAGACGTATACGTTTCAATATCTGCAATGCCGGTAGGTTCCAGCCCGAATATATTCTGATATGCCAGCACTGCCGCTTCTGTTGCAGGCCCGAAAATACTGTCTACATTCACTTTCGGTATCTGCGTATATGTATTGGAAATCAGATTCAGGTATCCCTGCAAGTAGCGGACCTCATCGCCAGTCTCTCCAATGCCGACCGGAAATCCCGGATACAGTGCCGGTCCTGTCTCAAAATATCCCTCTGGGATGCTGTCCCGAAAGGTTCGGTACATATCATACAGAACGTCCAATGTTCCAAGATCTACAATACCGGTAACAGGAAGTCCGTACTCCGTCTGAAAGGCTCTGACAGACGCTTCCGTCCGTTCGTCAAATATCCCATTAAAATATACCGACGGAACGCGGTTATTGTAATACGCTACAAAGTTCAAATAATACTGAACCAGACGCACCGCCTCGCCGGTGGATCCAAGCCCTACCTGGGTTGGGAACAAGCCGGTCACCTCCGCCGGAGAAAGCCCCTCCGAGTTCAAGTCCGACAAACGCTTTACAGCGGCATAGATCCGTTGAATGGAATACCATGTTGCCTCATCCACCTCTCCCGTCTGGGGAAGAGAAAAAATACGCTGGAACGTACGTACAGCCTCGGCTGTCTGCTCCGTATATACTCCGCCTAATTCTGTTATTTTGGGAATAGCCGGATAATTCTTTGAAATACGGTTCAGCCATGTTTCTATAAAATTCACATCATTGCCGATCGAGCCGATTCTAAGAACCCGCCCTGGATAGCTGTCCTGTATATCCTGTGCAGGCGTATTATAGTTCAAATTGATATCGTCCCCGTAATAATACTGCAAAATTTCATAGGGAGTATATCCCTTTTCTGCAAGATCCACAGATCCCCACTGGCTCATTCCCTCACACTGCACCCGGATTCCGTCGCAATACAGGGAATAGATTGGCTCCACACTTCCCTGCCGTTTGATATATACATTAAACAGTTCATCCACCAAATTACTGATATTTTCAAACACATCTCTGTTTTCTACAAACGCCTGATCTATTGTAGTGGAATTTGTAATATCAAAATCATATCCTCTGGATCTGTAATACTCCGTAAAAATCCGGTTCCGCCCATATCCAAGGTCTTGTGATTCCGCAGAGGATTCTGTCTGGGATCATTATAGGAAAACGTAACCTTGCCGAACTCTACGCCCCGCTCCTGCAGCCACTGCACCGTCTCCGGGCCTGCAGCCGCAATGGTCTTCAGCATCTCCCCGTCCACATGCCCCTCGCCTTTCTCGATCCAGTACTCAGCCAGAGCCTCTGGGGAATCCTCAATGCCCTGCTCCTTCTGCATATCCGTTCCCGCTGCCAGCAGCTCCCCGCCGCAGGTAATGGAAGCGCCTCCAAGGGAAGCCATTTTCTCCACAAGAATCACTTTGGCACTGTTGTCAGCCGCAGACACTGCCGCACTTAACCCTGCCAGTCCGCCTCCCACTACCACAACATCCGTCTCCAGTTTTTCATCCTCTTTTGCTTCCTTTGCCAGGCTGACAGCCTTCAGGGCTTCCACGTCTGCCCCTGCCTGTCCCAGCGCATCCGCCGCTGCTGTCAGGATGGCGTTGCTGGTAATGGTAGCTCCAGACACCGCGTCAATTCCAAGGCCCTGGGCTTCCACAATCGCTGCCGGTATTTTTTCAATAGCAGGATCTGAGATCCCCGCTGTCTCGCTGTGCTCTTTTACTGTCACGGATTGGATGGCATCTTCAGTTACCACCACTTCCACGTTTACATCGCCGCCCATGCCCTTTGCCGCCGCCATGTAGGTTCCAGGTACAAAAGCGCCGTCCTTTGGCGCCTGGGTTTCCGCCTGGGTGCTTGTCTCTGCTGCCGTTTCCGCTGCCGTCGTCCCGGCCGCCGTGGTTTCCGGAGCCGCACTGCCGCCGCAGCCTGTAAGGGATGCGCACATTGCCGCCGCCAGCATTGCACAATACCATCTCTTCTTGTTTCTCATAATGACCTCCTTCTCGTTTCTATTTGCTGTCACATTAATAGTAAACCGTCCTCCAAAGTCACAGTCAAGAAAATATTTTTAGGCTATTAGCCTTTATTCTTCTGTTTTTTTTCATATACTTTTGTGCAATTTATCCTATAATGGAAGAAAAAAACTCCAAAACCGTATCCCCGGGGAATGGTTTTTCTATTGTATCTTCC
>CANTEM010000080.1 GCA_947652805.1 uncultured Clostridia bacterium
CTATTACATAAACCATTGTTTCCTGTTCAGCCACCAATGTAAATTTCGCTTTTCACATTGTATATGACGGAGACGGAGATTATTATATTGAATTTGACAGGGCTTCTACCGCCAAAAAAATAGAAGTGAAGCTTCCCATTACAAAATAAATACAAAACGAAAACGCCCCCAATGGGGGCGTTTTTTGATTTCACTTCATTGCAGTTCCAGAATCCGTGCAATATTCTGCATGCCGTCCTGATACCCCTGTTCCATCCGTTTTTTTGCGTTCTGCGGATGGAAGTCCAGCGTCCCTGTCAAGTTTTGCAAAGCGCTTTCTTCTAAATTGATATGTATTATTTCTGCTTCCGGGAAACATTTCGTACAGGTTTTATCCCGTTCTTCCATTGTTACTACAATATATTTGCGTATTCCCTTTTGATACAACGGGGCAATGGGAACATTGTCTTCGATTCCTCCGTCTATGTAATGATTGCCTTCAATCGTTATGTCCGGGAATATAAGCGGAATGGCAGAAGAAGCAAGCAAGATGTCCGGAATCAAGGCAGTTTTTTGCCTGCATATATCAAAATATACCGGAGCAGTCTGATATTTGAAAAATCGAATTGCAAGCAGGGACCCGATTCGGGTAAGGATATTATCCTCCGAATGGCGCTTTACAAAATTATAAAACAAAGGATATTTTTGCAGCTTTGCAGCAGTAACATAAAAATCCCGAACTCCGTTTTTCAGGATCCGTGGGTCTACTGCACTGTCGATCAGCTGTTTGAGACCTGTATTGGAAAACCAACCGTCGGCGCAGGTTCCCTGCTCATATTTCAACAAGGATTTGCAGCACGTGTGAATATCCTGCTGCGTAAGGATCAAATCGGGGCTGATTTCGGACCAGATCTTTTCTGCGTCGGACAAATTTCCCATACAGAACAAAGCGCCGTTTAGTGCACCGATAGAGGTGCCTGCCACACAAGTAATTTTTTTGTCAATGCCGGCTTCATGCAGTGCGCGCCACACGCCGATTTGATAAGCGCCTTTTCCTCCGCCACCGCCAAAAACCAGTCCAAGTTTTTCTTTCATAGAATCACCACCTATACCCAGCATATGAAACTATACGGATATGGTGATGAAAAACAAAAGGCTCCCCCCGGTAAAGGGAGTTGCGCACCAAACTATAAAGCCCCCCTTGTGTAAAGATGTAATCGGCGGGGGGATTGTAAAATTGCCGATTTACAGATATTCAAAATGAAAGTAAAACAATCCCTCAGTCGCTATCGCGACAGCTCCCTTTGCACAAGGGAGCCTTGAATAGATTTGAAATGCTACGCAAAACCCTTGGGAGGCTTGCAAGGTTATCGTGGTTACAGCTTATAGCTACGGGTTATGTTGCTGCGCCCCGCCCCATAGTCAAGAGCATCTGCGGGCAGCCATGTAGTATACGGCGTACCGCTGGCTCCGGCAGCCTGCATATCGCATAAGGTCAGCGCCTGCCCGTTATTGTCAAAATGGAACAGCCTGCCGCATAAATAAGCAGGTTCTGTTTTCGTCAGCTGCAATTTTGCAGGAGAAATCTGCGGCGCAGTTGTATCATCCGTTTGATCCGGAGCATAAAACCCGTCCCATGCAAGGAGCAGCGGTCCTCTGTATACAGAACACTTTCCTTCATATGTTTTTTCTCCTGGAGCAAACCGCAAGGACATATCAAAGTCAATTGTTACCGTATCGCCGTCCCTCCATTCCCGTTCGATCGGAAAATATCCGGTACATACAGTCCCTTCTGCCGGAACGCCGTTGATCTGCACAAAGGTTTTTTCAGACCAGAAAGGAATACGGACAAACAGTTTGTGCCGTCCCCCCTCCAGACCGGATATTTCCAGGCGCACGCGTCCGTCATAAGGGTATTCTGTCCTCTGCCGGATCTGTATGTGCGTGCCGTCTATATCCAGATCTCCTTCGCTGTCCCCATAATAGTTGATGTAAAGAGAAGCACCGTCTGTCATATAAGCCCAGCGGGCAAGCTCACCGAACATGCGGGGGGCGTTTACGGAACAGCAGTTGAGATCCGGACTGCCTGCACGGCACTGAAATCCGATTTCCCAGTAGTTTGCTTTTTTGTCTCCCTCCATGGGCGTGTTGTAGGTAGACCATCTTCCTGTCGGAGAAAAGCTGCCCAGTCCCGCGTTGTATGTAGAAAGTTCCAATGCGTCGGCGGCAGTTACGTCTCCGGTCAGCTGAAGCATGTCAGCAGTGAGCGCCATATAAGCAACGGTGCAGCAGGTTTCAATTGCGCCCGGTTCAAAGGGATTGCCGATCGCCTGCTCTCCGGTGGAAAATCCGCCGGTATTATGTACATCTGTCCTGGTAATACTGCGCCAGATTTGTGTAAAGGCTTTTTTGTAGTCCTCTCCGCCGGTGCAGTAATACAGCTGCGCAATCAACTCAATTGCGTGAAGGCTTTCCCACCTGGGCTTGGGCGTCTTGTAATACTCCTGATCTGCCAGAGCAAGGCGGTAATAATCTCCGCAGCCGGGGGCTGCAAAATCTTCCAGAACCTGCAATGCAAAATCCAGATATTTCTGCTCCTTCGTTTTCCGGTACAGTATTGCAAACACGTGTCCGGGGGCGTAGTTCATTTCCGTTTCGCCCATATCCAAAAGCCGGCGGTTTCCTGTACCGGGATTGTAGAAGGTTTCGCAGAACAAATCGGCAATTTTCAGGACACAGTCCCATGCTGCGCTGTCGCCGGTTTCCTCGTGCCACAGCAGCAGACCGGACATGATGTGGTAATGCGCCCAGCCGTCCCATGTGTTATACGGATCCTGATCCCCGATTTTTTCCCGTGCGGAACGTCCGCTCAACTGGCAGTTTGTTGGCCAGCATCCCATATATCCGTTTTCCTTTTGCAGGGAGATCAGCTCGGCAATAAAGGACTGCAAATATGTATACAGCTTTTGATTTTTTGTCAGACGGTACAGAAGCACAGAGCAGGTAACGTATTTTCCGGCAAATTCTCCCGACCAGGGCAGGAGTCTGCGGTTCGGCAGCTTGTCCGGATATTTCAGCATATCGAGAATTGCCGGATTGGACTGACGAATACCGATCAGCCAGTTGTCAATGATGTTGTCAATCAGCTTTCCAGGTGCATCATGCATTTGCAGATGTATTTTGGATACAGGATAAAGTTTTTCTTTCATACGATATTTCTCCAATATGTTATTCCATTTATAGGGCAATCTTAGCAAGATGGGTTTCATTCAGTTCCAGCAAATCGGCGACAAAGTCTGCATGATCGTAAGAACTGTGAGCGTCGCTGTCATGGGCATCGCTTCCGAACAGAAACTTGCACCCGCATGCTTTCGCGATCCGAAACATGCGCAGTTGGGGAGCGGCTTCTATTTCCGCCTTTGTTTTTTTATGCATGGATTCCACGTTGATTTCTATTGCAATATCCTTTTTGGCAGTTTGATCAAACAGCCTTTTGAAACAGTCATCGGAAATCATATTCATAAGGATCGCATAATCATAGGGGCATCCCACCGCTTCAAAAGGGTGGGCAATGGCTGTGATATATTTGCTCACACTGCTCCCGATAATATCCTCGTATGCCTGAATCATAAAATCCACATGCTTTTGATAGGGTTCATAACAGTCTCGAGGCATCACCAGATGGGTGTGTGAATTGGGGACAAGGATATAATCAAACTGCTGGGCTGTTTCTTCTGTGATTGCGATATCGCGGCGCGCCGGAACATATTCTGTTTCACAGCCGAAAAAGACGGTTATACCGGGATCGGTGACCGCTTCCAGTTCGGGCTTCAGCTCCAGCAGATGCGGCAGATTCTGGGGTACATAAAATGGCGTGGCGCCGGGGATTTTTTCATCCCAGAAATGATTGGAAAATCCCAGCTTTGTGAGTCCGTGCTCCTTTGCGATCCTCAGATAGTTTTCCACTGTTGCCGTTTCATTGGCACACAGGGACAAATGGGTGTGGATATGAAAATCATGCTTAATTTTCATTGCATGACCTGCCTTTCTTATACAGGAGGGAATCGAATAAAATCTGTGCGATTATTATACCATAAAAGCAAACGCAAAGCGTTTGTCAGCGGCAAAGCCGCCGAATACGCAGTATTCGCTTTTAGCCGTCAATGAAGCCAGCGCAATGCCGTAAGGCATTGACAAAAGCTGGTTTCATTATACCATTCTTTATCAGTAAATAGCAAGTCATTTCAGCGAATATTTTCCCTCTTGACCCGGTATCAGAAATATGATACTATATCCATATAAGTAAGATTATTATATGAAAGGATGACTCTTATGCGTCCGAAATCCGTCTTAGCCGCAGTTCTCTGTCTATCCCTGCTTCTTTCTATACCGCTGGCAGGATCCATATTCGCAGCAGACTGCATACATAGCTATGAAACGACCGTTCTTAAAGCTACTTGCTTAAATAAAGAACAAATTCAATATACCTGCCGCCTGTGCGGGGATTCCTACACCGTCCCGGCAGACGAACCCGTTCTTCCCGATTCTTGCTATGTTCTTATGGAAAGCACGAAAAAGGACGGGCAGCTTACAGTCACGGCAACAATGGAAAATAACCCCGGAATCCATTCTATGAGAATGAATTTTCATTATAATCCGGAGGCACTGCGTCCGGTGTCCCGTATAAACGGAGACGTATGGACTGACCGTGAGTGCTGGACAAGCACCCCGCCCACAGGAAATCCTTTCCCTTATACTGCCCAGTACAGCAGTATTACAGAAGACAATACAAAAAACGGGCTGATATGCACACTGGTATTTGATATTCTGGATGATACCGCCGATTATGGCTTTAAAGTTACGCTGGATAAAAAACCGTTTATAGATCATGACAGTAATATAATAAATGTAGCAATTATAAATATAGTAGGCAAAAGTGAGCTGGGCAATCATGAATATGAGCAGCGCACCGTCCCCCCTACCTGTACGGAAGCCGGCTCTGTAAACAGTGTCTGTATCCACTGCGGAGACACTGCTTTGCTGGAAACCCTGCCCCCGGCAGGACATCAGTGGGTGCTTACTGAAGAAATTGTAAGTCCCACCTTTGAAGATACCGGGGTCGCGCTGTATACCTGCAAAGATTGCAATGATACGAAAGAAGAAATACTGCCTGCCCTGGAGCATTGGAGAAAGGGAGATTTAAACAACATTCTGATTTTCTGATTTGTCAATATCCGCATCGCTTAACCTGCCCT
>CANTEM010000081.1 GCA_947652805.1 uncultured Clostridia bacterium
CTCCCTTCTTGGAAAATATTGCAGAGTGGATGAAATTATCGGAATGGAAAATCCCCTCCATTACCGAAACAAAATGCAGGCGGCGTTTGCTTTGGACAAGCGCGGGCGGGCTGTTTCCGGAGTGTGGCAGTCGAAAGAGCTGCGGGTGACAAAAACGGATACCTGTATGATCGAGGATGAAGTGTCCTTATGGATTGTGCGGGCGGCACGGGGGCTTTTGCAGGAATATGATATATCCGTATACAGTCCGAAAAACCAGCGGGGCCTGCTGCGGCATATTATGGTGCGCAGAGCTCATGTGACAGGAGAGATCATGGTAGTGCTGGTTACTGCATCGTTGAAACTGTCCCGTGGAAAGGATTTTGCAAAAGCACTGGTGCATCGTTTTCCCCATATCCGCACAGTCGTGCAGTGTGTGAACGATACGGACACGCCCCTTTGGCTGGGAGAAGAACAGGTTGTTTTATACGGGGACGGGTACATTGAGGATGTGCTCTGCGGATGCTACTTCCGCATTTCTCCCCGCTCTTTTTATCAGGTTAATTCGATACAGACAGAAGTGCTGTACAACATTGCTTTGGATTTTGCCAATTTGCGGGGCAGAGAAAGCGTGATTGATGCGTATTGCGGAATCGGTACCATTGGGATTATCGCCGCGGCAGAAGCTGGGCGGGTAATTGGGATTGAATCGAATACAGACGCGGTAAAAAACGCAATAGAAAACTGCCGGCTCAATCATACAGGCAATTATCGGGTGTATAAGGGAGATGCAGGCGAGGTTATGGAGGCGCTGACACTCTCTGGGAAAAAAGCAGATGTAGTATTTGCCGATCCGCCCCGAGCCGGATGCTCCAAGGAATTTTTGGATTCTGTGATACGGACGGCGCCGGAAAAAATGGTGTACATTTCCTGCAATCCGGAAACGCTGGCGCGGGATCTGGCTATACTTGTAAAAGGAAACTATAAGGTACAGAAAATTCAGCCCGTGGATATGTTCCCCCACACGAAGCATGTAGAATGCGTGGCGCTGCTGTCTCGTAAATAAGAGGAGCATACGTTAATTTTATGATATTTGAAACGACAGGAACGAAAGAAGTTGCTCGATTGTTTGAAAAATGGCAGGATACGATGGTTTGGTCCTGTTTACAGGGTGTAATGGGACGCCTGTACGCGGATGCAAGAGAAACTCCCAAGTCGGCCATGGCAATGCTTGGCGATTTTTGCTTTTTCGCAGGAGAACCGAATCGGGAACTGGCGGTATACAAACCAGAAGGATGCAAACAGGATTTTATTATTATGACGGCGGATTCGCAGGAATGGTTTGCGATGATCGAATCTGTCTACCGGGACAATGCCAAAAAAGTCAGGCGCTATGCATTCCGAAAGGAAGGCATGGCATTTAACAGAGAAAAGCTGATATCCTATACAGAAGCGATCGGTGCGGAGTATCATTTGCAGATGATAGATGCGAAATTGTTTCACTATTGCAGGGAACAGAAATGGAGCCGGGATCTGGTATCCTTGTATGCAGATTATGACGCATATCAAAAACTTGGGCTTGGTGTTGTTGCATTGAAGGACGGCGAGCCGGTATCGGGGGCATCTTCTTACAGTCGCTATCAAAATGGCATTGAAATCCAAATAGATACAAAAGAGGCGTATCGAAGGCGAGGATTGGCAACCGCGTGCGGGGCAAAGCTGATTCTGGCATGTCTGGATCGCGGGTTATATCCAAGCTGGGATGCACAAAATTTGTGGTCGGTAGGATTAGCGGAGAAGCTGGGGTATACTTTTGACCATGAATATACAGCCTATGAAATTAGGGGATACTGATGGAAACGCAAATTTATAAAGGATGGCAGATTTAGACATGGAAGAAAAGTTTCACATTGTTTCGGACTATGATCATCATAAAATTTTCGGTACAGTGTTTGTGCCGGAGGATATGCAGATAAAGGGCATTGTACAAATATCCCACGGCATGTGCGAGCATAAGGAAAGATATTTTGACTTCATGCATTTTTTGAACGGGCACGGATATATTACAGTGATTTCCGACCACAGAGGGCACGGGGAAAGCATCGAGGATCAGAAAAGTCTAGGATTTTTTGGAGATGAAAACGGCGACGCAATCGTGGAAGATTTGTTACAGGTTACAGGATATATAAAAGATAGATTCCCAGGGTATGATGTGATTCTCCTCGGACACAGTATGGGCTCCCTTGTGGTTCGCAAATATATCCAGAACCATGATGCGCAAATTTCCAAATTGATTGTCTGCGGCTCGCCCAGCCAAAACCCCCTGGTCGGTGTGGGGATTTTTCTTGCCAAGATGATCGGTATGTGCAAAGGCAGCCACTACAGAAGCGAATTTGTAAAGCGGCTTGCAACTGGAAACGGTAATAAACGGTTTGCGAAGGAAAAGGATCCTCTGTCCTGGGTTGTGAGCGACCCTGCGGTGCGGGAAGCCTACAGAAATGATCCGTATTGTAATTTTACCTTTACCGTGAACGGATATTTTAATTTGTTTCATTTGGTGCAGCATGTGTATACGGGGAGCAGATATAATGTTTCCCATCCGGATTTGCCGATTTTGTTTATTGCGGGAGCAGAGGATCCTGTTATCCACTCGGAACCAAAATGGCGCGCAGCCCAGACCTTTTTGAAAAATGTGGGATATCAGAATGTGAGCGGTATTTTATATGCAGGCATGCGGCATGAAATATTGAATGAAATCGGAAAAGAAAAAGTTTATAATGATATATTGCAGTTTATAATGGAATAATTGAGTCAGGAGAAAACGATCATGTCGAAATACTTGCTTGCCAGCGATTTTGACGGTACACTGTGCCGTTGGATAAACGGCGGAATCACACAAGAGGATAAAGACGCGGTACGGCGGTTCCGCAGTGCAGGAAACCGGTTCGCTCTGGTAACAGGGCGGGATTATGAAAGCGCAATGGAGGTGCTCCGGGAACAGGACTTCTGGGATATGGATATTTGTTTCTGCATGAGCGGTGCTTTGTGCATAGATACTGCTAAAAATATCATCTATGACCGGCGGACAAAAGAGGGACATGTGGGCGAGATTTTGCAATATTTCAAGGAAACGGGCGCGCTGTACATAACAATCAGTATAGGAAAGAAAAATTATAATGTGGATATCGGCGGCATGCAGTTGGCAATGGAAACCATATCCTTTGAACAGGGATGCGCCATGCCTTCTATCACAAGCTGCAATGTCAAATATGATACTGAGGAAGAATCCGTGCGCCGGGCGCAGGAACTTGCCCGCCTATACGGAGATATTGTAAATCCTCTTTTGAATAATACGAATGTAGACGTTCCCCCTGCCGGGGTGGATAAGGCGGTTGCAGTGGAGTACGCCGCCCGGATGTTTGATATTCCTTTGCAAAATGTATATGCGGCAGGGGATAATTTGAACGATTTGGCGATGGTTGAAAAATTCCATGGCAGAGCTATGGAGCATGGACCGGCTGCGCTGCGGTCGGCGGCCGAAAAGACGGTCGGTACCATATGTGAAATCATAGAGGATATAGCTGGATTTTAATGTATTTGTAAATTAACCTGGTTTTGTATTGACAATTGTGCGGCGGCGTCTATAATAGAAGTGGCTTTAGACCTTTTTAAACGGCTTATAGAAAGGAATATAATATATATGAAAAAAATTCTCGCTGCTGCATCCGCTGCATTGCTTGCCTCCGCGCTGCTTGTGTCCTGCGCGGAAGAACCCAAAAACGGATTGGGCAGAGATACAACTCCGGTGCAGAACGGAAGCATGCCGGATACCGGAACGGTGCCGGATGATTCTTCTGTGCGGGGCGGAACTACTGTGAATGAGCAGAGCGCTTCCATTCCTGTTGGCGGATATAAGGATATACCTGTTCCTACCTCGGGGGGGGGTAATCAGACAGTCCGGTGGTCTTCCAGCGATGAAAGCGTTGCATCGGTAGACGGTAGCGGACGCATTTACGGCAAAAAAGCGGGAAAATGCATGATATCTGCGGAGTTTGACGGGGGAGACAACGGGTATTTTACTATGAACATTACTGTGTCTGACTGTACCGATGCCCAGGGACTCACGTATATCAACGGTGTTCTTGTTGTAAATAAAACCTATTCCTTGCCAAGTACCTACGATCCCGGAGTGAATAACGAGGCGAATGCAGCGCTGCAAAATATGTTCCGCGCAGCAAAGGCGGATGGAATTACATTGGAAATCGTATCAGGCTTCCGCTCTTATGACAGACAGACGCAGTTGTATAATAATTATGTATCCAGAGACGGTGTCGCGGCGGCGGATCGGTATTCCGCGAGAGCGGGACATTCGGAGCATCAGACCGGATTGGCGTTTGATCTGAACTCTCTGGAGGAATCATTTGGAGAAACGAAAGAAGGAAAGTGGCTCAAAGCCCATTGTCATGAGTATGGATTTATCATCCGCTATCCCAAAGAGAAGGAAGAAATTACGGGCTACATGTATGAGCCGTGGCATGTGCGGTATCTGGGAGAAGAAGTTGCAAAAAGCGTAACGGAAAGCGGATTGTGCCTGGAAGAGTATTTGAATGTAACATCTGCATATGGAGATGTGGAATTGAGAGGGTGAAGCTGTACAGAGTGCACAGAGAATAAAAAATAATAAAAAAAGAATAAAAAAGGTATTGACATAGGGGAGTGATAGTGATATAATAAACAAGCTGTCCGGTGAGGGCGGCGAGCTCCTTGAAAATTGAACAACAAAGACAACGGTGTCTACAGAGAAGTAGACACGAACAAAGACTCCGAAAATTCTTTTGAAGAAAATAAAGAGACTCTTACAAGTAAGAGAGCAAGAACCGAAAGGTTCAAGGAACAAACCTGATAGGAAGATGGATGCCGAGAGGTAGCCACCTATACAATACATCAGAGAGTTTGATCCTGGCTCAGGATGAACGCTGGCGGCGTGCATAACACATTCAAGTCGAACGGAGTTAATTGAAAGCTTGCTTTTAATTAACTTAGTGGCGGACGGGTGAGTAACGCGTGAGCAACCTGCCTGTTAGAGGGGAATAACGTCTGGAAACGGACGCTAATACCGCATAACGCATAGAGATCGCATGGTCATTATGCCAAAGATTTATCGCTAACAGATGGGCTCGCGTCCGATTAGGTAGTTGGTGAGGTAACGGCCCACCAAGCCGAC
>CANTEM010000082.1 GCA_947652805.1 uncultured Clostridia bacterium
TCAGTGCGCTGTACTCATTCGTTGATTCTATCGCTTCGTCATCCTGTAGCGTGTCACCCACCCGCACCTTGAACCGTGGAGAAGTAAGCACCGATCCGTTTTTATCTGTCACCCGCACCTCACATAACGCATCGCCCGCCTGTGCAAGCTCTGTTGTGCGAAATAGGTGATAAATAACCCCGTTTTCCACCTCGCATGTGCTGTAGGAAACATTCCCGCTGGGCATTGTCACCCACATGGTGACAATACACCCGTCGGGCGGACGCAGCGGCTTTCCGGAATGGGTCAGCTGAATCTCCACCTTCCGGGTTCCCGTGTCCCCTCTCCTGCATCCGTCCAATATTGCCTGATATTCGCTTTTCTGTGTGTCAAGTGTAATTTTATATACTGAAACCATATCGCCCCTCCTGCCTATCATTTTACAAATATTTCTGATCCAATGTAATACGCCTGCTATGCATCCTCTTCCCATTTCAAAATATCCTCCCATTGAAACAGCAGATTTCCATTCACTATAAGACCCGTCAGAATATTGCGGATCCGCTCCCGCTCTGCCTCGTCTGCGTTTAAATATTGCTGCTTGTACTTTGTTCGCAGTGCACTTCTTAGGGAATTGCGTGCAGCAGTCCGAGCCTTCTCCTCTGTCTTTCCCCGCAGAACTTCCTTTTCCAGATTTGCATTGTAAATACTGTCCACAATATCCTGCGCCTGCTCATACGATCCGTTTTCCAAGCTGATATATACATCCCCTGCATTGTAAAGCTGTATCACACCGGATGCAGGGTCAAACTGTTCCTCCGCCGTATACTCCTCCGGTGAAAGACCGCCTATGTAGTCCCGCACGAACTGCCTGTCATATCCCTTGCCTGTAAGCACCTTTACCGCTTCCTTGTACTCCTTGTCCTTCCCATCTGCCACTGCCTGGGCCGCTTCCTCCGCTTTGGAAAGGAAGGACTTCTGCATGGAAGTAATAGCGTCAATCACAAGCTGCTTGTCAAACCCGTCCCCAGCAATCTCCTCTGCAAGTGCTGCATATCCTTCGCTGTCCCCGGAGATCCGCATCTGCGCCGCCTGAATAATCCGTTCATCGTTCTTTCCAAGCCCGGATTTTATGAGCGCGTCTATATCCTTTTTCGTTTCCCCCTCCTTCTTTAATGCATCGGTAACGGAATCCACTTTCTTCTGATCCCCGTCCATAATAGCGCGGTACAGGATATTTGCATTCTGCCCGTTTTTCTTTATCACAGGAGATAGATCATGGGTAACCAATACCGCCTTCGCCCAGTCTGCAAAGGACATATCATACTGAAACTTTTCAGGAGATCCAACCGTGGCAATGTTCCCCAGCAGATTGCCTATACCGGCAAGGAGCTTCTCCGCATTCCCAGCAGGGATTCCCATAAGCCGGCATGCTGCCATAGCAAAATTGTTGATCGCGGCTATATCCTTCTTTCCATTCCAAAGCTTTATACCCGTCTCGATCACATCCTCCAACACACCGACTCCACTCAAACTGATCCCATACCATTTGTTGCTTCCTGCACACGCTTTTATGATGCCGTAAAGCTCGCTGCCGCCGACAATGTTGGATAGCATCGTATCGGCAAACATATCCAGAGCGCCCAGTCCAAGACTCTCCCATGTCAGTTCGTCATCCTCATCCTTGTACGGACGCAGTCCAAGCAGCAGCGCATCGGAAAGCATCTTCATGGCAACAATCGTCACACCGGCTGCAAGCTGGGAGCTGACCGCACGCGCCACACCGTGCCACGCCTCCTTTACATCCGCCTGTGTCACACCGTTTTTTCCATCCTTGTAGTCCGCCCTGTACCGATTCAGCCGTGCAACAGACTCATATACAATGTTGAAGTTTTGCAGTCGCTGGGTCATAAACATCGTAAGCTGCCGGGTCAGTGCATTCGGATCCCGCAATATATCGGGACGCTGCATCACAGTATAGTTTGGCTGGGTCTGTTCTACAACCTTGTTGAACCACTCTGCAACCTTCTGATAGTATGCATCCGTACCCACTGCAAGATCCCCAAAATGATCCTGCACATAATACTCCGCTGCATACCACAGCCGCCCCACAGTGGCGCCGTCCACTGCCTGGATCCATCCGGTAAGAAACCGCAGCTTGCTGTCCACACGCCCCCGCAGCTGCTGCATATTCTTGATGTCTGCCATTTCCACACTGGAATATCCCTGCATCCGGTAGTAAAGCAAGGGAGAATACTTTGCGATCAGTTCCGTGTCTGCCCGACTGATCAAATGTCCGCCTTTTCCACCCTTTACAAGCGCCCTGTTTACCGCCTTCCACCCAAGAACTGCGGCAGCTGTAGGAAAAGATGCAGCCTGCGCCATTGCCACTCTGGGATTCAGAGTAAGGGTCGCATAAGCAAGATCCCCCCGCGCCTTGTCAAAAAATCCAAAATCCCGCTGCCGTGCCCCCTGCAAATCGGCAAGCAAGTTTTCAATATACTTCACTCCGTCATTACCGAACACCTCAGAAACCGCATTTTGTACAGAATCTGCATACCCCTTCTGGGTTTTGGAATACACCTGTCCAAAAGCCTTGAGGGCAGGCAAAATCCCACAGTATTTCGATACAAAATCAATCTGACTTTGTATCACCGCCGTAATGTCCTCCAGCATGATCGGATTGCTTGCATGGATTCTCTCCCGCATCGCCCCAGAGTTTTCCAGAGACTTGTCCCGAACCACTTCCTCAAATGCAGTCTCCCGGAATCTCGGATCCGTGTGAATCGGAAAATACCCCTTCACCATAGATCGTTTGAATCCGTATAGTTCCATAGTAGTTGCTGTCAGCTTGTCCTTGCAGAACACGTCAAAAAATGCCTGTGCCGCCTTGATCCATGCCCGTTCATACTCTGTCAGCTGCTCCTCAATATTTGCCAAGTACTCCGTCCGGGCAGCTTTCCACTGTACTTCCAGCGGACGGATTTCCTGCTTCAGTGCAGCAATTTCTCCCTGCAATTTCTGAAGCTCCTGCGCATCCGTTGCCTTTTCAAATTGCTCCTGCTTGTTATGCAGAGCACGCTCCAAACGTACAAGCTCCGCCGATACACCCGGGATCCGTATACTGCCTGTCCCATATGCACCCTTTCCATTCTGTTTGTAATACTTCACCAAATCCGGCAAGCGCAACCCGCCTACCAGCATGTGCCGTGCATTGTCCTCGTTTTGCAGATGCATGTATATAGAAAGCATCATGCCCCGGGGAACACTCACCGCCTGCCCCTTTCCGTCTTTCAGCCCAATGTCCACCGCCTTACGTATATCAGACAAGGTGCGCAGTTCCTGCTCCTGTGCGATCAGCTCTGCAAATATCTGTGCCGCTTCCATCTGAATCTGCGTCTGCTTCAACTGCCCCTGATTCAGCTTTTCATATTGCTCCATCCAGGCGCTGCCCTTTGTAAAGTTTCCAAGCCGCTCAAACATCGTCTCCGGACGCGCCATAGCATTTACCGCTCCGCCTACCAGCCCGTCCTTTGCTTTTTTGATGCTCCGCGTCTCCGCAATCATGCGATCCGCCTGTGCATAGGCAGTCTTGTTTTCCCTGTATTCCTCCCCGCCCAGAGACCGCTGAATCGTTTTCTGTACGGCGGATAAGGCATTGCCCACCTGCCGCAATTCATAGGAGGTCATTGCCCAAACGGATTTGGCAGGAATCACCTGCATCGCCCCTGCAAGCATGTCCGATACATCCTTGTCATATCCTGCGGCAAATTCTGCAAAAGCCTTGTCATTTTTCATTTGTTCGTATACCGAATGCACCTCCAACAGAGCACTGCGCATCCGCTCTCCCTGTGCCCGAATCCGCGCCTGGGTTGCCATAAGGGCAGAAGCCTTGTACGCATCCCCTTCCTTTGCAATCCGTTCATCATACGCCGCCGCGCGCGTATCTGCCCCCACTGTATCCATGTTGAGCGCATCCAACACATCTGCCACAGCATATACGAGCTTTGGCGGCACATGCTTTTTCTGGGTAGGATGCTGCAACATACCGGATAAATTGTTGTAAATCTTCTGAACCCGATTTTTCTCCACCGTTTTCAGTCTGCGCTCCGTCTCCTTCTTACGAGACTTCTGCACTTTCTCCCGGTACTCCTCCAGCCGTGCATTCCTTTCCTTGCGGATGTCACGGATCATCTGCCGGTATAACTTTTCCATGTCCTGTCCCCTCTGCTGATCTGCTTTTTTCAAAGAGTCCATCATCTGCATATGGAGAGAACGCAGCCGGTAAATATCCTTCCGGTATTTCCCGTTTACCTCCTTCAAGGTAGAAGCACGCCAATATCCGTCGTAAATAGCACGGGAAAGCCCGTTTATGAACTCCGCCTCATCCAGCTGTGCGCTGTATTCGTATGCATTTTTCAGCACCTCTATAGCATCCGAAAGCGCCGCCGGCTGATCATTCGCCGCCACGTCCCCGTCAAATACCTCCGGATAAAGCTGCGCCCATTCCTGCCATATGGAATCCAGGGAGATTCCCTCCTTTGCAAGAGTGACACTGCCAAACAGCGACTTGCGGTATGCCTCGTAACTGCCAGAAAGTGCTGCCGCCTCTGCCCGCTGGGCTTCATTGAACACAACCTTGCTTTTCCGGATTTCCTCAAGCGCCCGGGTTGCACGCTCTGTCCGCTTCGGTTTTTTCTCTTTTTGCACGCCGATATCCCACGCCGCCTCTGTCAGGAATGCATCCAGCTGCTCATAGGTAAGGTCCGCCTCCTGTGTGATCTGTTCATATACACGGTTCAGTACGGGAACAATTTCAAGCGCCTTCCAATCCAGATTGAAGTCTTTTTTGAGTATCCCCGCTATATCCAGAAGGGAACTCTGGGTGTATCGCTCCCCTTTTCCAGATTCCTTCTGATACTCCAATAGTTCCTTCAGCATCTCCGCTCCCGGACGCAGCGCCTCATGGGCTTTCTGAATCTCCCGGAACGCTTCCGTTTTCTCTGCTACCGTTTGTCTGCGGTGCTGATGTTTTTCAGAATCTGCATTGTCCCCGTTGACATTTTCGGCAGAATTGGGTATACTGTTATCAGAGACGTCCCTCGAATGGGGTACTGCATGTGCCCCCATCTGGTTTATCCTTTTGGATAAATCAATAGTAGAGCGGGCGTCTTTTTTTATATTTACAATATCATATAAATACTTTTT
>CANTEM010000083.1 GCA_947652805.1 uncultured Clostridia bacterium
TAAAAGGCCCCCTTTGCACAAGGGGGCCTTTTATGTTTGGTTAGTTTTTCGTTTTTCCTTTGACGGGGAGCGTTTTTAGGGTGCAAAATCCCAATCAAACAAAAAAGGCTGCAAAATGCAGCCTTTTTCATTTTCATTATTCGTAAAGCTTGCCCATTCTGACAAGACGCTGATACTTTTCTGCCGCAGCAGCCTCTGCCTGGGTGAACAGTTTTTCTGCTCTTTCCGGGAAGGACTGTGCAAGACGCGCATACCGAGCCTCGTTCTGAATGAATTCCTTGTAGTTGCCGGTAGGCTCCTTGGAATCAATGGTCAGCTTGCCCGATTCCAGAGTCGGATTATACCGGAACATATGCCAGTAGCCTGCTTCCACTGCCTTCTTCATTTCCAGCTGACAGTTCTGCATACCGCCCTTCTTAATACCGTGCATCTCACAGGGAGAATAACCGATGATCAGGGAAGGACCGTGATATGCTTCTGCTTCGCGGATTGCTTTCAGGGTCTGGTTCATATCTGCGCCCATAGCAATCTGTGCTACATATACATAGCCGTAGGACATAGCAATTTCTGCAAGGTTCTTCTTGCCAATTGCTTTACCGGCTGCTGCAAACTGTGCAACCTGACCTACGTTGGATGCCTTGGAAGCCTGTCCGCCGGTGTTGGAATAAACCTCGGTATCAAATACCATAATGTTCACATCTTCTCCGGAAGCAAGAACGTGGTCCAAACCGCCGAAGCCGATATCGTATGCCCATCCGTCGCCGCCGAAGATCCATACGGACTTCTTGGACAGATAATCTTTGTTTTCCAGAATCTTAGCACGCAGGTCTGCGCAAGTGTCGCACTTGCAAGCCTCCAGCATTGCAATCAGATCCTCTGTTGCTTTTGCGTTTGCTTCGCCGTCATCCAGCGTATTCAGATAAGCGTCAATAATTGCTTTCTTATCTGCGTCCGTTGCAATTTCAGCAAGTTCCTTCACGTAACCGATGAGGCGCTCGCGGATTGCTTTCTGACCCAGATGGATACCCAGACCATGCTCAGCGTTATCCTCGAACAGGGAGTTTGCCCATGCGGGACCCTTGCCGCTTTCGTGGTTTACAGTGTAAGGCGTTGCAGGTGCGCTTCCGCCCCAGATAGAAGAACATCCGGTTGCGTTGGAAACGATCATTCTTTCACCGAACAGCTGGGTGATAAGACGTGCATAAGTAGGCTCTGCACAGCCTGCGCATGCGCCGGAGAACTCAAGCAGCGGCTGTTTGAACTGGCTGCCCTTGATGGTGCTCTCTGCGAAGGGCAGATCCTTTTTGGATACGTTCTTTACTGCATAGTCGAATACTTCCTGCTGATCCAGCTGGGTATCCTGGAGCACCATTTCCAGCGCTCTCTTTTCCGGCTTGGTGGGACAGGTCTTTACACAAAGGGTACAGCCCATACAATCCAGCGGGCTGATTGCAATGGTGAACTTCAAGTCTTCGCAGCCCTTGCCGATCATCTTTGCAGTGTATCTTGTCTGTGCGGGAGCCTTAGCAGCTTCCTCAGCGTTCAGTGCAAAGGGACGGATGGTAGCGTGGGGACATACAAAGCTACACTGGTTACACTGGATACAGTTTTCTTCATGCCAAACGGGAACCATAACGGCAACGCCGCGCTTCTCGTAAGCGGTAGAGCCCTGGGGGAAGGTACCGTCTGCTCTTTCTGCGAATGCAGATACAGGCAGGGAGTCGCCGTCCATTTTACCAACAGGTCTTACAACCTCGTTGACAAACTTCACAAGTTCCGGACGATCGCCCTGGGCGGGAGCTTCAGCGGGAGTTTCGCCTGCGTCCTTCCAGGATGCGGGAACGTCAACCTTTACAAGGGCGCCTGCGCCCATGTCGATTGCCTTGTGGTTCTGGTCGACAACGTCCTGACCGAACTTGGAGTAGGACTTGGTTGCCATATACTTCATGTATCCTACAGCCTCGTCCAGGGGCATGATCTTTGCAAGAGCAAAGAATGCAGCCTGCAGGATAGTATTTTTAACCTTCGCATTGCCGATATCGTTCTTTGCAATGGAGGTTGCGTTGATGATATAGAACTGAATATCATTGTTTGCGATGTAGGACTTCACAGATGCGGGCAGGTGTGCGTCCAGCTCCTCAGCAGACCACAGGCAGTCCAGCAGGAAGGTGCCGCCGGGTTTTACATCGTTTACAATCTTGAAGCCCTTCAGGATGTAGGACGGGTTATGGCAGGCAACGAAGTTTGCCTGGGTGATGTAGTAAGGACTCTTGATAGGAGCGTCGCCGAACCGCAGGTGGGAAATGGTAACGCCGCCGGTTTTCTTGGAGTCATACTGGAAGTATGCCTGGATGTACTTGTCGGTATGGTCGCCGATGATCTTGATGGAGTTCTTGTTCGCGCCAACAGTACCGTCGCCGCCCAGACCCCAGAATTTGCAGGAAATGGTTCCCTTTGCAGAGGTATCGGGAGCCGGCTTTTCGTCCAGAGACAGACCGGTTACGTCGTCTACGATACCGATTGTGAAGTTTGCCTTGGGTGCATCGCATGCAAGGTTTTCATAAACGGCAAAGATAGAAGCAGGAGTGGTGTCCTTGGAACCGAGGCCGTAACGTCCGCCTACAACCGTCTTATCGGAAACACCCTTGGAAGCAAGTGCGGTCATAACGTCCAGATACAGAGGCTCGCCCAGCGCGCCGGGTTCCTTTGTTCTGTCCAAAACAGCGATCTTCTTTGCTGTAGCAGGAATTGCAGCAAGGAGCTTGTCCGCTACGAACGGTCTGTACAGACGAACCTTTACAAGACCAACCTTTTCGCCGGCAGCGGTGAGGTAGTCGATTACTTCTTCTGCCACGTCACAAATGGAGCCCATAGCGATGATTACACGCTCAGCATCCGGTGCGCCGTAGTAGTTGAATGCCTGGTAGTCTGTGCCCAGCTTCTTGTTTACTTTATCGAAATACTTATCAACGATTGCAGGCAGCTCGTCATAGTAACGGTTGCATGCTTCACGATGCTGGAAGAAAATGTCGCCGTTTTCAGCAGAACCCCGGAGTACAGGATGTTCCGGATTGAGGGCGCGGCTGCGGAATGCATTGACTGCATCCATATCAACCATTTCCTTCAGGTCTTCATAATCCCATGCTTCGATCTTCTGAATCTCATGAGAGGTACGGAAGCCGTCGAAGAAGTTCAGGAAGGGAACACGGCCTTCAATGGTTGCCAGATGTGCAACCGCGCCAAGGTCCATAACTTCCTGGGGATTGGTTTCAGCAAGCATCGCATAACCGGTCTGACGGCATGCGTAAATGTCGGAATGGTCGCCGAAAATGTTCAGCGCGTGGGAAGCAACGCAGCGTGCAGATACATGAATGACGCTGGGAAGCAATTCGCCGGCGATTTTGTACATATTGGGGATCATCAACAGAAGGCCCTGAGATGCTGTATATGTAGTAGTCAGCGCACCTGCTGCCAGGGAGCCGTGTACAGCGCCTGCCGCGCCTGCCTCAGACTGCATTTCCATTACGCGGACGCGATCACCGAAAATGTTACGGGCGCTTTCTCCGAAAATGTTTTTGTCTGTCGCAGACCAGGTGTCTGTGATTTCCGCCATCGGAGAGGACGGAGTGATAGGGTAGATTGCGGCAACTTCCGTGAACGCATAGGATACATGCGCCGCGGCGGTGTTACCGTCCATGGATACTTTTCTTCTTGCCATGTAGGGGTTCCTCCTGTATATTTAGTTAATAGTGAAACCATGTAAGTTGAGCGCAGTCGCTCAAAGATTATTATACATCCTTTCAGCCGCTTTGTAAATAAGGAATTTATGAATAATTGTAAAAAAGATTGGGCTTTTTTGCAGAATTTTTCATGCATCTTCCACCGCGGCGGCAACATCCTGCTCCAGAATCTGCATCAGATCCTCTTTGGTGACAGTCTCCAGCCCGGCAAGCCGGTTTGCCTGACAGGACAGGATCCGCTCAAACACGTTGCGCACGCCCCGGGCATTTCCAAAAGTACGCCGCTGGGCTGCCGCCATTTCCCGGAAATATTCCAGCAGTTTATTCTGTGCCGCCTCATCCGGCTTGTAACTGCTTTTTTTGCAGTTGCCCCGGAAAATCTCCAGCATTTCCTCCGGGGTATAATCTGTGAATTCCAGATACCGGTTGAAGCGGGAGCGCAATCCTGGATTGGATTCAATGAAATCATACATCAGATCTGTATAGCCTGCCACAATGACGATCAAATCGTCCCGGTTGTCCTCCATTGCTTTCAGAATGGTGTCCACTGCTTCCTGACCGAAATCGTTTTCCGATCCAGAAATAAGGGTATACGCCTCGTCCACAAACAGCACACCACCCGCCGCTTTTTCCAGCACCTTGGAGGTTTTGATCGCTGTCTGTCCCACATATCCGGCAACAAGCCCGCTGCGGTCCACCTCCACAAGCTGTCCCTTCGATAAAATTCCAAGAGAATGGTACACCCGTGCCATAAGGCGGGCAATCATGGTTTTGCCCGTTCCGGGATTGCCGGAAAACACCATATGGAGGGACATGTCCGCCGTAGGCAGATCGTTTTCCTTGCGCTTCTGGTACACCTGGGCAATATTGATCAGACTGCGCACTTCCTTTTTGATATTGTCCAGTCCGATATAACCATCCAGCTCCTTTTGCAATGCTTCTATATCTTCCCGCTGGGGCGCGTCCGTCTCCTCGCCCTTTTTCACCGGCGGTTCCTGGGACGCTGCCTTTGCAGGCGCATCCTTTCCGGTATGGGGCTGTGCTGGCATGCCGCTCCACAAATCCGCGCCCACACGGCGCAGGTTCTGCTCCGTCATCGACCGAATAATCTCTGTCTGCTGGGCAATGATTTCATCCTTTTTATCCATGACATTCCATCCTTATTATTGTTCTTGCAGTATTGTACCATACTACGTGCCTGTTTTTCTATAGATTTTTCTATTTTCTCCTGTCGAATAATAAAAAATTTTGGATATTCTGCGGTTGCATTTCCATAAACATAGTTGTATAATAGGTTTATGGAAATCGTAAAAATTTTCATGATATGTAATTGACAGTATATAATAAGAAATGGTATACTGTTTTATTGGTACAAGCCGAAGGGGAAGCATCTGAGGATAATTTGACAGCGATATTGGACT
>CANTEM010000084.1 GCA_947652805.1 uncultured Clostridia bacterium
TACAAAACAGATGTTTTAACATCGTTTGTATAAATCCGAAACGGAGGGTTTCCACATGAACAAAGTCACATTCAAAACAGACGTCTGTAAAGGCTGCGGGCTGTGCGTTACAGCATGTCCTAAAAAAATCGTAGCCCTTGCTACCGATGAGCTGAACCAGAAAGGCTATCATCCCGCGGTCATTACCGATCAGGAAAAATGCATCGCCTGCGCCATGTGTGCCTTGATGTGTCCGGACTGCGTGATCACGGTAGAAAAAGACGCATAACAACCAAGTCCCTAAGACTGAAGAAAGGATATTATTTGACATGTCAGAAAAAGTACTCATGAAAGGAAACGAAGCGATCGCCGAAGCCGCAATCAAATGCGGATGCCGGTATTTCTTCGGTTATCCTATCACCCCGCAAACGGAGCTTTCTGAATATCTTGCAAAGAAAATGCCCAAAGTCGGCGGACTTTGCCTGCAGGCGGAAAGCGAGGTTGCAGCAATCAATATGACCATGGGCGCCGCTGCTTCCGGCACCCGTGTAATCACCTCTTCCTCTTCTCCCGGAATTTCCCTGAAAAGCGAAGGCATCAGCTATATCGCAGGCTGCGATCTTCCCTGCGTTATCGTAAATATACAGCGGGGCGGCCCCGGGCTGGGCGGTATTCAGCCCTCTCAGGCAGACTATTATCAGGCGACCCGCGGCGTAGGTCACGGAGATTTGCGTCTTTTGGTTTTTGCTCCCTCTTCCGTACAAGAAATGGCACAGCTCACCATTGAAGCCTTTGATCTTGCAGATATTTACAGAATGCCCGCAATGATCCTTGCAGATGGCGCACTGGGACAGATGATGGAACCGGTTGACTTCGGCGCAATCCCTCAGAGAGAGCTTCCCGCAAAAGACTGGGCGGCTTGCGGCCACGAAAACAAACGGAAAAAGAATATTGTAAACTCCCTGTACATAGATCCCCAGGAGTTGGAAAATATCGTAGACCAGCGGTACGAGCGATATGCTAAAATTGAAGAAACAGAAGCACGCTGCGAAGAATATCTTACGGAAGACGCAGATATCGTTCTGGTATCCTTCGGTATTACCGCGCGGGTTTGCAAAACGGCAATCGGCGCTGCCCGGGCAGAAGGAATCAAAGTTGGCATGATCCGTCCCATCACCCTCTGGCCTTTCCCGAAAAAGGCAATTCAGACTGCTGCGTGCAGTGCAAAAGCAATGCTCAGCGTAGAAATGTCCAAAGGTCAGATGATTGACGATGTTCGTCTGGCTGTGAACGGTCAATGCCCGGTAGAATTCTACGGACGCACCGGTGGCATGATCCCCACACCGGATGCCGTTCTGGAAAAAATCCGCGCAATGCAGGCACAACTGTAAAGAAGGAGTCCGCGTGAAAACTGGAGATTCCCTTGCTCCAAATCCATTATTTTCGCGCACATTTGCTCCCGTTGGAACAAATGTATAGAAAGGTTGATTTTTAAAATGAAAACTGTATTTGACAGACCTGCGGCTCTCTCTGATGTGCCGCTCCATTACTGCCCCGGCTGCACTCACGGTATCATTCACCGTCTTGTTGCAGAGGCAATAGACGAACTGGGCATTGCCGGACAGACGATCGGCGTTGCCAGCGTTGGATGCTCCGTATTCTCCTACAACTATTTTGAATGTGATATGGTGCAGGCAGCACACGGCCGCGCGCCGGCTGTTGCAACCGGTATCAAACGTACCCATCCGGACAATTTTGTATTTACATATCAGGGCGATGGCGACCTTGCCGCAATTGGAACGGCAGAAACCGTGCACTCTGCTACAAGAGGCGAAAACATCACAATCATTTTCGTAAATAACGCAATTTATGGTATGACCGGCGGACAAATGGCACCTACTACCCTGCCCGGTCAGGTTACTACCACCTCCCCTTACGGAAGAGACCGTTCCATACAGGGTAACCCCATTCGCGTATGCGAAATGCTCTCGACGCTGGACGGCGTAGCTCTTGCCGCAAGAGTTTCCGTAGATTCTCCGAAAAATGTTATGCAGGCAAAGAAAATGATCCTGAAAGCCTTCAAAAACCAAGAGGAGAAAAAAGGACTCTCTATCGTAGAGATTCTGTCCACCTGTCCCACCAACTGGGGCGTTTCCCCGGAAAAAGCGCTGGATTGGGTTCGCAGCGATATGATTCCCTACTACCCGCTGGGTGTATACAAGGATGTAGACGCTACTGAAGGAGGTGCAGCAAAATGACAACAGCTATGCTTTTTGCAGGCTTTGGCGGTCAGGGAATCCTTTTCTCTGGCAAGCAGATGGCTAAAAGTGCAATGTACGCAGGCAAAAATGTTTCCTGGCTTCCCTCTTACGGTCCGGAAATGCGCGGCGGCGCGGCAAACTGCTCCGTGATCATCTCCGATGAAGAAGTCGGCTCTCCTCTGGTAACCAGTCCGGATGTTCTGGTCGCTATGAACCTCCCTTCCTATGATAAATTTGAAACAAGCGTAAAAGCCGGCGGATATCTGATCGTAGACAGTTCCCTGATCAACAAGAAAAGCGAACGTACCGATATCAACGTATGCTACATTCCTGCCACCGCTCTGGCAAGTGAGAACCATATCGAAGGTATGGCAAACGTAATCGTTCTGGGACAGCTTCTGAAGCTCACCGGTCTGTTTGATTACGATACATTCCTGGCAGATATGCTCCGGGGCATTCCCGAATCCAAAGCCGCTTTGATCGAAAAGAACAAAAAAGCGCTGGAGCTGGGTTACAACTACAACGCATAAAGCAAAAGGTACAGCTTATATGGCAACATTCGACGATTTCACAAAACTGGATATCCGTGCGGGCACCGTCCTGACCGCCGTTCCCTTTGAAAAGGCAAGAAAACTTGCCTATCAACTGAAAATAGATTTCGGACCGGATATCGGAATCAAAAATTCCTCCGCGCAGATTACCGAGCAGTACACCCCCGATTCTCTGATCGGCAAGCAGGTGCTGGCAGTTGTAAACTTCCCGCCCCGACAAATTGCCAATTTCTTCTCTGAGGTGCTGGTACTTGGAACCTATTCCGCCGGTGGCGTAGTGCTCATCACACCGGACAAACCGGTGGAAAACGGAGATAAATTGGGTTGATCAAAAAATGCACCGGAGTACCGGTGCATTCCTTTTATCACTCCTCTAAAACCTCCGCTACCTTCTTCAGCCACCGGATCACAGGCAGATGCTGGGGACACTGTCTCTCGCACTGCCCGCACTCCAAACATGCAGAAGCCTTGCTGTGATTTTTCGCATAATTCTCATAATACACCTGCTGTACAGAAAATCCTCTCCGCATAGACTGCATCTCTGTATTATACAGGGAAAAATAGGTAGGGATCGGGATTTTCACCGGGCATCCCGCTGTGCAGTAATTACATCCGGTGCACGAAATTGCCGTAGCTGCGTTCATCCGGGATACGACCTGTGCAAGCACCTCACGTTCCGACTCCTGCATCGGCTGAAAGTTTTCCATATAGCTTATATTATCCATAAGCTGCTCCATATTGCTCATGCCGCTGAGTACCATACATACGCCGTCCAGACTTGCGGCAAAACGAATTGCCCAAGATGCAGCAGACATTCCCGGCGTAGCCGCTTCGAAAAGCTGCATCACATCCTCCGGTACGTTGGCAAGCGCGCCGCCCTTCACCGGCTCCATAACAATTATATTTTTTCCATGACGCCGCGCTACTTCATAGCATTTTCGGGACTGGATCCCGGCACTGTCCCAGTCCAGATAATTGATTTGCAGCTGCACAACGTCCACATAGGGATGCTCCGTCAGAATCTGATCCAGAAGCGCTGGACCGTCATGATAGGAAAATCCGATTTTGCGCACCTGTCCCGCCTGCTTTTTCTGCCGGATAAACGCAAATGCATCCAGCCGCTGTGCAATTTCGTAATGCATTGTGTTCAAATTATGCAGTAAATAATAGTCGAAATATGCTACGCCGCATTTTGCAAGCTGTTCGCCGAATATACGCTCCAGGTCGCCTTGCTCCTTCAGCCGCATAGTCGGCATTTTTGTTGTTAGAATATACCGGTCTCTCGGATACCGGGAAGTCAGCACCTCCCTGACAACATTTTCACTGGTAAAGCCGTGGTACATGTAGGCAGTGTCAAAATAAGAAAATCCGCGCTCCAGAAACAAATCCACCATCTGGGTTACCTGCGCAATATCTACACGCGCTGGATTTTCCGGATCCGTCAGCGGCAGCCGCATACATCCAAGTCCAAGTTTTTTCATACCAATCACCATGCTTTCTCATGCTTTGTACAAAGTACAAAGCACGCTTAATAAAGACTGCTTACGATTTCCTTCTATTTGTCGCTTTTGCTTACTTCAGCGTTATCTTTCCTGCCAGATACAAACGCAAAGTAGTAACATCCGCAGGGGTGATTCTGCCGTCGCCGTTCAGATCACAAGCTGTCCGCACCACTTGCGTATCACCTGACTTTCCTGCAAGATACAGACGGAGCAGCGTAACATCCCCGGGAGTAAGCCGACCGTCTCCGTTAATATCCCCAAGGGTTCCCGGCTCCACCGGTTCAGGATCAGGCTCCTCACCCGGATCTTTTTTAGGAACATAGGCATCTATACCGCCGGGAACGATCGTCTCCAGACAAACTTGAGCGTACAGCCGCGCCATAAAATCGTTGGGGTGGCACATGTTGTCTCCGCTGAAATCCAGATAATCCTTATATTCCAGCAGGGAGGCATGCATGCTGGTCACATCTGCGCATACAACACCGGAATATGTATTTTCCAATTCCAACAGTGCGTCCCTGCACGCATCGTAATAGGAACTGTAATGACAGTACGTGTTTCCATAGAAAGACGGAACCAACACAAATTCACAATCCGGATACTGTCTGCGCACCTGCCCGATCATCTGATTTACCGCGTTTTTATACTGTTCCCGTACACGTCCCATACTGCCATCCGAATCCTGACTTTCATTCATACAGTCATTCATTCCAAAGGCAATAAATACCAGATCCGGTGCATACCGAATCACATTTTCATCCAGCTTGGAAACCATACCGGAAGAAGAACTGGACATGGATGCGCTGGATGTGTCTACGGACAGATTGGGTGAG
>CANTEM010000085.1 GCA_947652805.1 uncultured Clostridia bacterium
GTTTTGGATCATCTTGCACAGGTGGAACGGACATGCTTTGCAGCAGATGCATGGAGTAAAAGTATGATTCTTTCCTCTATCCGACAGCCGTATGCATATGTCTGGGTCGTTCGAGATCTGCAATTGCAGAAATTCATCGCATATGCAGTGCTGTACCTTGCGGGGGAGGAAGGGGACGTAGCAAATATTGCAGTACTTCCTGCTTATCGGAACCAGGGAATCGGCGGAATGCTGTTGGATACGATGCTAAGTCAAGGACGTGAAGCCCAGGCGCAAACGATTTTTTTAGAAGTGCGGCAGTCCAACACGAACGCAATCCGACTTTACCAATCCCGGGGATTTGCAGAAATAGGCAAACGTAGAAGTTATTACAGGCATCCGCGGGAGGATGCTGTATGTATGGCAAAAACAGTATTACAGTCGTGAAAAAAGGAAGGTATTATGCGCATTCTGGCTATTGAATCTTCTTGTGATGAAACGGCGGCAGCCGTTGTAGATATGGGACCGCAGCATCGGAAAATCCTGTCCAATGTGGTGGCTTCTCAAGTGAGCACCCACGCATTGTATGGAGGAGTTGTTCCGGAAATCGCGAGCAGAGCACATATTGAAGCGATATCTATGGTTGTTCGGCAAGCGCAGAAGGATGCGGGCATTACTTTGTCCGATTTGGATGCAGTGGCTGTCACCCACACCCCCGGGCTGATTGGCTGTTTGCTGGTGGGTGTGAGTTATGCAAAATCTTTGGCCTTTTCTGCGGGACTTCCATTGATCCCGGTAGATCATATCAAAGCCCACGCCGCAGCAGCTTATTTTGATCACCCTGATCTGGAAGCGCCGTTTATAGCGCTGGTCGTTTCAGGCGGGCACACCTCTGTTTACTTTGTATCTGCTCCCTCTGATTTTGAAGAAATCGGCGGAACGCGGGATGACGCGGCAGGGGAAGCCTTTGATAAAGTAGGACGGATCATGGGGCTGCCTTATCCCGGCGGCGCAGCTATGGATGCCTTGGCGGCAGAAGGCTACGCACTGTTGGAAAACGGTAAAACAGAAAAGATTCCATTGCCGTCACCCTCCTTGCGGGACAGCTTGGATTTTTCCTTCAGCGGGCTGAAAACAGCATGTGTGAATTATATACATAATTATCGGCAAGTGAATGGAATGGATGCCAAAGCACCCATTCCCCATGGGGAAAAAGTGCGGGTTGCAGTATCTTTTACGGATGCGGCTGTCGGCGGCATTTGTAAAACACTAAATGATGTGCTTGTAAATACCGGTACGAAAAAGCTGGTTTTGGCGGGAGGCGTGGCTGCAAACAGCCATTTAAGAAAGGCTGTTTCGGCTTTAGCAGAATCCCGCGAGGTTTCCTTGTATATGCCGTCGCTAAAGCTATGCGGGGACAATGGTGCTATGGTTGGCGCTCAGGCATATTTTGAATATACTGCCGGCGTACGTGCAGGAACGGATCTGAATGCTTTTGCCAGCGGTGAAATTGCGGTGATTTGAGTCCTGAACGATTGCTCTGCATATGACGAAGTTCTACAGGCGAAATTTCTGCTGATGCCGAATTTTCCACAGGTTTTTCCACAGGGTGTGGGAAACTCTGATTTTACAGCACATTTCCGTTTTCTGCAAATGAAAACGGAAAAATTGTGTATGGTTTTTGCCGAAAATGAAACGATCAAGAGAGGAACGGTTCCATTTGTGAAAATTAAAGTGGATTATAACGGGCAGTGTATTTTGGTTCCATCCGGTCCCGTTTTAGATAAGTTGGGAGAAGCAGACGGAACGAAGCTGCGGGTGCTTCTTTTTGTTTTAGCCAACCCTGCGGCGGAAGCGTCTGATGTGTGCGACACGCTGAATATTACGATGAAAAGCCTGTCGAGCGCCTTGTCTTTTTGGGAAGAAGCCGGCGTAATACATGTGGAAGAGAATGAAATATCTGTCAAAAAAATGGGTGGGAAGCAAGGCGCAAGGGGCGGCAGTAAAAAAAGCGATAAGAACGCCGTTACGGTGTCCCGACCCAAACCGGTGGCACGGGCGGCACAGCTTCCACACTATACTTCCGAGCAGGTTACAAGTTATGTAAATGCCCATAGTGAAGTGGGAGATTTGCTGGTGAGCTGTCAGCAGTATATGGGAAAAATGTTCAATATTGCAGAAGTGGAGATTGTGGTAGGACTATTGGATTATCTGCATCTGGACAGTGACTATATTCTGCTGTTGTTTTCCCACTGCCGGAAAATGGAGAAAAAATCTCTCCGATATATAGAAAAACTGGCGATCGGTTTGTTTGATGACGGAATCATGGACTATGAAGAGTTGGATACCCATTTGCAGGCAATTGAAGACGCATCTAAAATCGAAAAGCAGCTTCGACGGCTGTTCGGTACTGGCAGGCGCGCGCTGACTGCTAAGGAAAAGGATGCCTTTAGCAAATGGGGCGGCACGTGGAAAATGCCCTATGAGCTGATTGAAAAAGCGTATGAAATTACAGTGGAGAACACCGGCGGCGTGTCGATTCCCTATTGCAACGCTGTTTTGGAAAAATGGTACCAAAGCGGATATACTACTTTGGAGCAGGTGAATGGTGCGATCACCCAGTATCGGCATGACAAGGACGGCGCTAAAGATCAGAAAGGCAGCTTTGAAACAGACGACTTTTTTGAAGCCGCTTTGCGCCGGTCTTACGGGGAAGAAAACAAAAAGGAGGGCTGACTGTGCGGGATGCAATGAAGCGTGTGCGGGATGCATATCAGAATAAGCGTGGCGCGGCTGTAGGGCGCAGTGAAGAACGCAAGGCGGCGCTGTATCCGGTTGTTCCGGGACTGTTGGAAATTGACACTCAGTTGGCGGCAACGGCGCCAAAGGTGCTTTCTGCCGCTATGTCCGGTAAAGATATAGACGGACAGTTGGAACTGCTGCGGCAGGAAAACGGACGGCTCCGCCAAAAGCGTGCCGAACTGTTGGAGGCGGCCGGCTATCCGGCGGACTATACAGATATCGTATATGAATGCAGGGCTTGTGGGGACACAGGATTTATCGGCGTGAACATGTGCGGGTGCATGCGCAGGGCGATGGCGCAGGCAATGCTGGAGGATTCCGGACTGGGCAAGCTGGCGCGTGTGCAGAATTTTGACACATTTTCCCTGTCTTATTATAAAGAAGGCGCAGAGCGCGATTCTATGGAACACAATTTGCGCGCGCTCCAAAATTTTGCTCGGGATTTTTCCTTGGAGACACAGGACAGCTTTCTTTTAGTCGGTTCTACCGGACTTGGCAAAACCCATTTATCTACAGCTACTGCTGTGGCTATTATAGAAAAAGGATACGAGGTCGTTTATAAAACGGTACAAGGCATGCTGGACGATTTTGAGCGGGAGCAGTTTGGCAAAGGCACATATGAGGATATCCGGATGTACTACGAGGCGGATCTGTTGATCGTGGACGATCTGGGCGCGGAGATGTCTACGCAGTTTACTGTGTCCTGTATATATAATGTAGTAAATATGCGGATCAATAATGGGAAACCAACGATTATCAGCACCAACTTGTCCCAAAAGGAACTACGGGAGCGATATGCGGATCGGATCACCAGCCGTTTGTTCGGCGAGTATAAGCCGCTGCTGTTTTCTGGTGTGGATATTCGCCGGCAAAAGCTTGCCGGACAGGGGAGGATATAATGCAAATGCAGAAAATCAAATTTGGAATACTGATGATAGCAGCGCTGCTGTTGCTGCTGCCGGGCTGCGGCACGGTGGCGGAAACAGAGCCGGATGCGGTGATTGAATATTTGTCTGCATCCAAAGAGGTGAAGGCGTATATATATAATAGTGACACTTCCATGAAATTTGCACCTGATGATGCGTTTCTTGCGCTGCTAAAAGGAGAATGGACAGAAAAAAGCGGCGGAGCCGATGGGGAAAAGGTCTTGTCTGTTATCGCGGGAACACAGTATGAGATTTGCTTTTTCTCAGACGGAACCGCGATGATTTATTACGGTTATGTAGATATTTTGGAGCGGGATCGGCAGTACTATGCTTTTTCATCCGGAGACAATGTGGAAAAAATGGTACAGTATATAGAAGCAAATGGATCCGTTTATGAAGAAACCACAGACGGACGTGGAAATATAGGAGAATGATGTATTATGAAGATTGGTGTAATGGTTGAATCCTTCCGGAAAAGCTTTCGAGAAGGGGTAGAAGAAGCGGCGGCCCTGGGGGCAGACGGTATTCAGGTATATGCAACCCGGGGAGAACTGGGTGTTGACGAGATTACGAAAGATAAACTGCGTGAAGCATTGGATATTGTAGAATCCCATGGGATGGTATTTTCTGCTATCTGCGGAGATTTTTATGTGGGCTTTACGGATCCTGAAAAAAATAAGATTTATGTGGACAAATCCAAGCGGGTGTTGGATCTGGCAAAGGAACTGAAGTGCGATGTCGTAACAACGCACATCGGTACTGTGCCTGGGGAAGAATGTGAAACAAAAGAAATTATGCGCAGTGCATGCCGCGAGCTTGCCCTATACGCAGATACTATGGGGAGCGCGTTTGCCGTGGAAACCGGTCCGGAAAAAGCGCAGCTTCTATGCGATTTTCTGGATAGTCTGGGCGCTGGCGGCGTGCGGGTGAATTTTGATCCGGCAAACCTTGTCATGGTAGCGGGAGACAGACCGGAAACAGCGGTAGGTACTCTTGGAAAGTATATTGTACATACCCATGCGAAAGACGGAATCAAGCTGGACGCGTCCTTGCGCAAGGATATTCAGGTTACCATCGGCGGAGAGGCTGCCGGACACGATCAGTTGCTTGCTATGGGTCGGGCATATCTGGAGTTGCCTTTAGGTGAGGGAGATGTGCATTTTGATACGTACCTGCCTGCCTTGGCTGCTACCGGGTTCGATGGATTTTTGACGATCGAGCGGGAAGTTGGTGAAGACCCTGTGCGGGATATCCGACTTGCAGCGGATTTCCTGCGTGAAAAGCTTGCAACGCTCCAACTATGAGTTAAAAACAAACCGCCGGGTGGAAACCCGGCGGTATATTTTATATATTCAGAGGATCAATGGATCAACTCAAGCGCCGCAGCCACATACACATGTGAGAATCAGC
>CANTEM010000086.1 GCA_947652805.1 uncultured Clostridia bacterium
TTTCCGGAATTATTGAGGCTGTTGGCTGTTTTATTGGAGGTCTTATTTAGGAGAGTGGATGCAGGCAATCGGATCGGCTCCCCCATATTCCTCAATAATCGGTTTGTACTGGCACTGGTGTATGCGTCTACCGCACTGCCTTTTACAATTTACCTTTTATCCAGCTATTTTCAGACCCTTCCAAAAGAATATGAGGAAGCGGCATATGTAGACGGAAGCGGATATATGCAAACAATGATTCGGGTGATGATCCCCATGGCACGCCCTTCTGTGATTACGGTAATACTGTTTAACTTTTTATCTTTCTGGAACGAGTATATCATTGCGCTCACGCTCATGACCCAGGACCGGGCAAAAACATTACCGGTAGGACTCATGAATCTGATGAAAGCGCAAAACGCAGCTGCTCAGTACGGGCAGATGTATGCAGGACTTGTAATGGTTATGCTGCCTACATTGGTACTGTATATTCTGGTGCAGAAAAAGCTTACCCAGGGAATGAACGTAGGTGGATTAAAGGACTAAGGAGGCTCCACATGAGAAAACATGGTCGTTTTACGATCCCCATTCAGGCAGATTTTATGGAGGAGACAAAGGAGCTGATCCGGCGCTGGGGTGCAGATGCAGTTCGGAACAGCGACGGGACAGAGCTTGCCGAGTCGGTGCAGGCACTGCATCCGGCGAAAATATATGCAGCCTATTTTGTTGCCCGTGGATATAACGAATTTGCCCGTACTCATCCGGCAGAGCGACAGCGTATTTTTTTGATGAGCGCCCGCCATACGGCAGTGGGCGCACAACTCTCTTTTCCAATCATGGAGGGATATTTTGAAAGTCAGTTGGAACCGGATTATGACTGGGATCCGGAGCATAACTGGGAGGTGCGGGACAGAACACAGGGGGCGTCCGTTTCCAATGAATATGTGCATATAGATCGGAATGCCGGGACGGTAACGATACAAAAAGCAGTACCGGGGCATGTGTACACCCTTTCCTTTCCTGCGTTTATCAATTGGGATCCCACCCAAATGTACAATTATATAACGAATAATTGGCAGGGACGGGAGAAAGATATTCCTTTTGACGTACACGGAGAAATGTCCTGGGCGTTTATGAAAACGGCGCTGTCCCATTGGCTTGCACAAAATCCGCACGTAGATGTAGTGCGGTTTACCACGTTTTTTTATCATTTCACATTGGTTTACGACAAATGCAGAAGAGAAAAATATGTGGATTGGCTTGGGTACGGCGGCGCGGTATCTCCGGCGGCGCTGGTCGGATTTGAAAAGGAATACGGGTATAAGCTGACGCCTGAGGATTTTGTGGATGAAGGGTATTATAACAATTCCTTCCGTCCGCCCCGCAAACAGTATCTGGACTATATGGAATATATCCAGAAATATGTCAGCGATCGGGCGGCGCAGCTGGTGGAGATGGTACACCAGGACGGCAAGGAAGCTATGATGTTTCTTGGAGATAACTGGATCGGCGCAGAGCCTTACGGGAAGTATTTTGCCGATATTGGACTGGATGCAGTGGTGGGCAGTGTAAACAGTGGCGTCACACTCCGTATGATTGCAGATATTCCCCATGTAAAATATACAGAAGCACGGTTCCTGCCTTACTTTTTTCCAGATTCCTTTTATCCGGGAGGACAGCCGGAGATAGAGGCGCGGGAAAACTGGCTTGCCGCCCGGCGTGCAATTCTACGCAGCCCTGTATCCCGGATCGGATATGGCGGCTATTTGAGCCTTGCAGCAGAATTTCCTGCATTTGTAAAATGTGTGGAGGAAATTGCAGATGAATTCCGGGAAATTTTGGATACGATTGTGGGGCAAAGCCCTTATGCACCCATTACAGTAGGAGTGCTGAACTGCTGGGGCGAACTGCGTTCCTGGCAGGGATATATTGCCGCCCACGGAATGGTGTATAAGCAGACTTATTCCTATCTGGGCGTGTTGGAAGCCCTCAGTGGTATGGCGGTACAGGTGCGGTTTCTTCGATTTTCGGATGTTGCAGAAAATGGAGTCCCGGAAGATATTGATGTAATCATCAATGCTGGAGATGCAGGCACAGCCTTTTCCGGCGGCGCGTGCTGGAACAATGAGGCGCTGCTTTCGGGGCTGCGTATGTGGGTATGGCAGGGTGGCGGATTTATTGGAATAGGAGAGCCTTCTGCATATCCCAGTCAGGGACGGTATTTTCAATTGAGTGATGTGTTGGGCGTGGAGCAGGAGCGTGGTTTTACCGTGAACGAGGACAAGTATCGTACAGAGGTGACGGAAGGACATTTTATTACAGCGGATGTGACAGAAACCTTGAATTTTGGCGAGTGTAAAAATAATGTATATGCAATAACGGATGACTGTGAAATTTTAGAATATTCCAACGGGGAAGTGCATCTCAGCGCTCATGGATACGGCAGGGGCAGAGGGGTGTATATTGCAGGACTACCCCATAGCAGTCAGAATACGCGCCTTCTTCTGCGCAGCATATATTATGCGGCGGGAAAGGAGAATCAGCTGCATATATTTTATGCGGAAAATCCCTGCTGCGAAGTACACGGGTACAGAAGCTGCGGCAAATATGCCCTTGTAAATAATTCCATGGAAAGCTGTTTTACAAGATTCTGGGATGGGATCGGCGCGGAGCATATGGTGCAGCTTGCCCCCGGAGAGCTCCGGTGGCTGGAAGCAAAATCCTGATGAAAGACGGGTTCACAATGATGAAATGGTTACGGTATGTTCTTATGACGGCACTGTTTGCAGTGAGTCTTTCTCTTGTAGTAGTATTCCAGCGTCATATCGGCGCTCTTTACGCAGGGATCATGCTGCTGGGCATTGGGGGACTGCTGCTTCTGCTTTGGATCTATAATAGAAAATACAGGTAGAGAAAGCCTGCTCAAAACGTAAAAGCCCCCCTTGTGCAAAGGGGGGTGAGTTTTGCACAGCAAAACTCAGGGGGATTGTCTCTACTTACATTTTAAACTATCTGTAAATCGACAGTCAGCGCAGACATTCCTCCGCCGCGCTGCGGCTTTTTACGTGAATATTTTATTTGGAAAAGTTCACCGCAGACATAAGGGTGACTTCCTTTACGTCGTACAATTTAGACAATTGCCGTACCATTTGTGTCTGTATAGCCGCGTCCCCTCTGGAAACGATCAGCATCCGGGAAAAGTTCGGGTCTGCCGTTTCATTCACATTCAGACTGTCAATGTTGTATCCCCGGCGGGCGTACAGCCCTGTGATCCGGTTCAGTACGCCATAGCGGTTGGCTACGATCAGTTCTATCGTAAATTTATCCATATATATACCTTTCTTCTAAGAAGTAACGATATCCTCTACACACCCGCCTGGCGGGATCATAGGAAGCACTTTTTCGTCCATATCAATGGGACATTCGATTACGGTGGGGCCGTTCTCCGGAGCATTTTGCAGTGCATGCTCCAGCTGCGCAAGGGTGTGGACCGTATAGCCTACTGCGCCGAAGGCTTTTGCCAGAGCCGCAAAGTCAGTTTTGCGCTGCAATGTGGTTTGAGAATAGCGCTGTTCATAAAACATCGTCTGCCACTGCCGCACCATGCCAAGGGCACCGTTGTTCAGAATAATAACAGTAATAGGCAGCTTTTGGGAAACGGCAGTTGCAAGCTCGCCTAGATTCATGCCGAAGCTTCCGTCGCTGGTGAACAGAACGGTTCTTTTTCTGCCGTTTGCAATACATCCGCCGATGGCGGCACCAAGTCCGAAGCCCATTGTACCCAGCCCGCCGGAGGTGAGCAGGGTGCGGGGCTTGGAAAAGGGATAGTACAGCATAGTCCATATCTGATGCTGCCCAACGTCTGTTGCGATCACGGTGTCGTCCGTGCAGTACCGGCTGGTGGTTTCAATAATATTTTTGGGGGAGAAGCGATCATCAGACGGTGCGCATTGGCTCCTTTTCAATTTGGTCACATAATCCGTCCAGGTCTTTCGTTCGCACCCAGGCAGAATATCCAGCAGTGCGCCGAGCACTTGCCTGATATCCCCGCAGACGCTGATTTGGGAAGCGACGTTTTTATCAATTTCCGACAGGTCGATATCAATATGGAGGATTGTACTGCTTTTTTCGTATACATCGGTGTCGCCTGTGGCCCTGTCGGAGAACCGTACGCCCAGTGCGATCAGCAGATCGCATTCTGCCTGCACGAGAGAAGCCGCATATGCGCCGTGCATTCCGCACATGCCTAAATTCCATTCATAGGATGCGGGCAGGGCGGTCATGCCCATCATGCTCAGTCCTACCGGAGCGGATATACGCCGGGACAGTTCCAGCAGTTCCGCCCCTGCGCCGGATGCGACCACGCCGCCGCCGGCATAGATATACGGACGTTTGGATGCCTGTATTGCTGCCGCAGCCTGCTGCAAGTCAAATTGTTTTTGGGGAGTTTCTGCGTTAGCTGGCTGCAATCCTTGATATTCGCAGGTCTCTGTTTGGATGTTTTTTGGAATGTCCACAAGCACCGGACCCCCTCGCCCGCTGTTTGCAATCCGGAATGCTTCATGAAGGGTAAATTCCAGCTCGCGGATATCCCGGACTACAAAATTATGCTTGACTACAGGCTGGGTGATCCCCACGATATCCACTTCCTGAAAGCTGTCTTTTCCCAGGAGGGGAACATCCACATTGCCGGTGATCGCTACCATGGGGACGCTGTCCAGGTATGCGTTGGCGATTCCGGTGACAATATTGGTCGCACCCGGTCCGCTTGTGGTGATAACCACGCCGGTTTTGCCTGACGCCCGGGCATAGCCGTCTGCTGCATGGGCAGCACCCTGTTCATGGGCGGTGAGGATGTGTTTGATTCGGTAGGCGTTTTTATACAATTCATCATACAACGGCAGAACGGCACTTCCCGGATAGCCGAATACGGTATCCGCGCCGTGGGCGCATAGCTGCTCTATGATAATTTGTGCTCCGCTTTTTTTCACGTGTGCTCCTCCTGTCGTACAGTTTGAAAAAGAACCCCCTTG
>CANTEM010000087.1 GCA_947652805.1 uncultured Clostridia bacterium
GCATCTTCTTTCCGAACCAATAGATGAACAAATAAGCACAGCCGCTCCGGAAGGGACCACAGATTCCCTATTTAACGCTGCGCAGAATATTTATGCCGATGCCCCCCTTCCTCCGGAAGGAAGCGAGATTACTACCAATCGCGCTTTATTTCAAAAGCAGGCGGAAATTATCCAGAATCTGGCAGATACAAAATCCTGTATTATCATCGGGCGGTGCGCAGACTATGTGCTCCGGGATCATCCCAATGTGATCAAGGTATTTATTACCTCCGATGAAAAAAGCTGTATTGCCCATGAAGAACAGCGCGTAGGCGTATCCAAAAGAGACGCACGCTCACTGGTGGAAAAGCACAATCACGAGCGTGCTGAATATTACCGCTATTATACAGGGCAGGACTGGAGCTATGCCCAAAACTATGACCTGTGCCTGAATACTGCCACCTTATCCTATGAATCCTGCGCAAGCATGATCATCGACTACCTTACATACCGTACAAAATGTTTTAAATAATTCAAACGAGGTATTTTATGGGAGCTTTGGCTGCATCCGGCATATTTTTTATCATTGGTCTTGTAATCGGTTTTGTTTTTATGATCATAGGACTTTTCGTAGGACACATCATTCTTTTTGACAGCATCGCCTTGGGCGTTCTTTCCGGTGTGTGCTGCCATGCTTTTACCCCGCTTCACCCTGCGTTCTGCCTGTTGATCGGTATAGCAGTATTTGCCGGGCTGCTGTTTTTACAGAACACCCGATTCGGATTTTGGATTATCGGAATCCTACTGTCCGCCGCATGGGCTTTCATATTTGCTTTTCTGGCGTATGCCTTTTCAAACGGAGATATGATCTGGTTTTATGTGGTTATGGGACTTGCCTTTGTGATCATGCTGCTTTTGCATATCAAAGCAAGAGATTAAAAGAAAGCGCCGCTGCTGCGGCGCTTTCTCTATGCTTGCAAAGTGTGATCGTCTTTATGCAAAAAACGTGTGATTTCCTATCGTCATCACATACGGTCTGTTATCGGAAACCCATGTATTTTTTGCAGTGGACTGATTCACAAAGAAAAATACATTGTCGGATATTCTTGCTCCCTCCAAACAAAGCTTTGCTGCAAGAATACTTTCTTCGTTTGGCGAACAATAAATCGCCCCTGACGCCGCCGGTGAGAACTGGACCCCGGCAGACATATCAAAAATCACGCTGTAAATGGTATTTGGAAATTGATTGCTGCTTACCCGGTTGAGCACAACGGATCCTACTGCCATTTTCCCTTCAAGAGGTTCACCTTGGGCTTCTGCATGGATGATCCTGGACAACCATAAAAGCTCATCCTCACCGTAAAACGCACTGCCGGGTAAAATAGCACCGCTGCCTGTGGTAAGATATGCTACGCATTCCTCCCCACTCCACATAACCTCGCAATCAAATGCTTGTGCAATGACACGGATAGGAACATAAATTGTCCCTTCCAGATTTACAATACCCTCACGAACCCACAAGTATCTGCCGTTAGCCGTCAAATACGTACTCCCATTTTGAGCAGTGATCGTGAGGTTGTCCGCAGTGATTGTAGCCGCCTTAGCCGCGCCGTTCCAATCGACAGAATGTGCTCCCATGTATAGAGAAAACTCCCGGATGCCAACATATGTGACTGCATCTTTCAAAAATGCTGTACCTGTATATTCTTCATTGTCGATATATACATGTACAGGCGCTTCACCGTCTATCGGAGCTTGTCCCATATTCGACTGGAGGACGAATGTGCTGCCCTCGCTTATATCCTCTGCAAGCACTGTAATCCCCGATGCAAAGGACAACACTATGGCTGCTACAATCGCCATACATCGCACAAATCCACTTCGCTTTTGATTTTTTAACATAAACTGACCATGCCTTTCTTTGATGTTCAGAAGGAATCAAACTTCTCTGTCAATTCTGTACGTACTTTTCCTGATTCACTTCTCACGCGGCGCCCGGCTCGCCTGTATGCCGCTCCTCTCATTTTCTATCCGCTTACAGTATTTACAATTCCACCAGGAGCATACAACACAGCAGGCTAATTTTTCCCTGGATTATCTTACAAAATACGGAAGTCCCCAGGCTTATAAAATTCACACTTTGCAATTGATTTTCCAGACGCGTTGTAGTAATATATATGTTGTAATCCAATAAATTATGCCCCATATAGAAAAAATTTATACATATACACATATTTATTCCAAAAAATTACGGAGATCCCACTATGAAAAACAGAAAAGCAAAAACTGTTTGTGTGGCAGTCGCTCTGCTCTGCTGCACGGTGCTCGCTCTGTCGGGCTGCGGCGTTTTTCTCCTGAATAATCCGGCAGATAATAAAGACCCCGCCGTAACCGATCCCCAGCCACCGGAACCTAAAAGTGACTTTGATGTAGTGCAAAATTCATACAGCAGACAAATCACTCAATTCAAACGAGACCTCTCCAATGAACAATACGGGGGCGCCTCCGTCAAAATTGCCAGTACCAAAAGTAATACGATCATTCCGGACGAGACAGTGAGCGCAACCCTGTCACAGGAATTGCAGCGACGCAACACCTATGTTGAAGAACTTTTGAATGTGTCTATTTCATCTGTACAGACTGACAGTCAAACCATGCTGGACGAAATGAAGGCTGCTGTCCGGGCAGGTGCATACTATGCAGATTTGGTGGAATTTCCCCAATCGGATATCAGCGCATTCGGCGCAGCCGGCGTTCTCATGAATCTGCAAGCGCTTCCCGGTCTGCAAATAGATGCGGAATACTTCAACCTTACGGGCACCTCTGCCGGCACGGGCGGAGATATGGTCTATGCACTCACAGGATATGCCTCTCTGAACCCTGACGCCCTCAGCGCGGTATTCTTCAATAAAGGACTAATGGAACAGCTTCAAATGGAATCCCCCTATGCGCTGGTAGACCGGGGCGAATGGACCATGGACAAATATCTGGAATATACTGCGGCACTGACAGCATTGGAAGGCGGCTATCATTCCTACGCAGCCCAGAATACTGCTACCTATCTGCCTGATTTGCTGTTTTTCTCCGGCGGTCAACGGCTGATCCAAAGTACACGCGGTTCCTATCCCTACATCAATTTTAACGCAGCGGACACCCTGGATCTTTTCGCAAAAATGACTGCGATTGTGTACGATGAAAACGCATACGGCAGCGCTGTGACCGGGATCAGTGCATTTAACGAAGGAAATACACTGTTTTTGATTGACCGGCTGGACGTTATGCCTATCATTGCAAACAGCAGCGTGGAATGGGGCGTACTGCCCCTGCCGAAATACAGTGCCGCCCAAGAAACCTATGCTTCCTTGGCGTATTATGAAGATGCAATGTTTTTCGGCGTAGTTCCTACCGTATCTGACGTACAAAAGGCATCAGACGTGCTTATGGCGCTCAATATAACTTCCTACGGACTGACCCCGGACGCACAGGTAAAAAACAGCGCTTATCTGTATCTGCGGGACAATGACTCTATCCGTATGCTTGATATTGTTTTAAAAAATGCTGTTTACGACTTTGCATATACTTTTGCCAATTCCAACAATGCGATTCCCTCTATCACCTTCTCCGCCGTGCGCAATACGACTGGCGGCATCTCCGACTTGCAGCGGTACCTGGATATGTGGGGGGGGCGGTTTGAAACCTCTATGTATCAACTGTTCTCTGTAAGCTGATAACTGAATTGTATAAAATAAAGAGGTCACTTTGTGACCTCTTTATTTTTTCTTTTACAACAAAGCCCCGGGAAGAGATTCTTCCCGGGGCTCCTTTATTTCATATAAATCATCGGTTCATTCCCTGCTGACGCTGTCTGGAAATATTGATCGCACCTTCCGGAATGCTGGATATGTGATCCAACGACATCCCTGTTCCAAGAGCAACACAGGATACAGCACGTTCCGCAACCCTTGTTCTGATTCCTGTGACATTGGCAATCAGCCGATCCAGCCCGTACAGCAGGCTGCCGCCGCCGGTCATCACAATTCCATTGTACAGGATATCGCCTACAAGCTCCGGAGGGGTGCGCTCAATCACAGAACAAACTGCTTCAATAATCGCTGTAATCGGTTCCTCCAACGCATCCGGCATTTCCAAGGAAGAAATGCGGACCACCCGGGGCAATCCCTGCACCAAACAACGCCCCTTGACCTCAATCATGCGGGGTTCATCCCGCTGCCACGCAGCGCCTACCTTTATCTTGATTTCTTCCGCGGTACGTTCTCCGATCAGCACATTGTGCCGCCGGCGCACATACCGGATAATCGCCTCGTCAAACCGGTCTCCGGCAACCTTAATGGATTCAGAAACCACCACGCCGCCAAGGGAAATCACGGCAACGTCCGTAGTACCGCCGCCTATATCTACAATCATATTTCCGTTGGCGCTGGATATATCAATCCCCGCACCGATTGCAGCTGCCACCGGTTCTTCTATCAGGTAGGTTTTCTTCGCCCCCGCCTGGGTAGCAGCATCTACAACTGCACGTTCCTCTACCTCTGTAATTCCGCTGGGTACACAAATAATAACTCGGGGAGCAAAGAAAGAAGACCCGCACGCTTTTTTGATAAAATACTGAATCATCCGCAAAGTATATTCATACTGACTGATGACGCCGTCCCGCAGCGGACGGATCGCAGTGATATTACCCGGCGTACGTCCAAGCATCATCTGCGCTTCCCGCCCCACCTTCAGGATTTTATCTGTGTTCTGATCGATAGCCACGACAGAAGGCTCTTTCAGCACGATACCTTTGCCCTGCACATAAACCAGTACAGTGGCGGTACCCAGATCAATTCCAATGTCTTTACGCATACCGAGGTGCATATCTCTGCTCCTTTCTCCGATCCCGGACGTTTTATACATACTTATAAAACCGCAATGTTGCATTTATTTTACCACACAATCCTGCATTTTGCAATGAAAAACCTGTTTTTCTT
>CANTEM010000088.1 GCA_947652805.1 uncultured Clostridia bacterium
CACCTTATGTAATATATTTTGGAACCTTCATTAGTGCAGTATTGATTATCGTACATGGAATAGTCAACAAGGAACGGGAATATTTTTGACAAAAATCACAAAAGGCAAAACCTGCATGCAGGAATTATTTGTGAAATGGCTAAAATCGGGAAAACCCGGTTGTAATCTGAAAATCAAGGTGGTAAAATAAACGCAGACCTATAATAGATCTGTATATTGAAAGGTAGATGATTCCCATAAAAAACATGAATTTCAAACGGAAGCTGCCCATTCCGAAGGATATAAAAGCGCAGTATCCTCTTTCTCAGGACTTGGCAGATATAAAAGAGGCGCGTGACGCGGAGATTGCCAAGGTCTTTACCGGCGCGTCTGACAAAATGGTTCTGGTTGTCGGCCCCTGTTCCGCTGACCGGGAGGATGCGGTGCTGGATTATGCAAGCCGCCTGGCAAAATTGCAGGAGCAGGTTGCAGACCGGCTGATTCTGATTCCCAGAGTATATACGAACAAGCCCAGAACCACCGGCGACGGCTACAAGGGCTTGCTCCATCAGCCGAATCCGGAAAAGGATTCCGATATGCTGGAGGGCGTGATTGCCATTCGCCGTCTGCATACCTCTGTTCTGGCGCAAACAGGACTGTCCACTGCGGATGAAATGCTGTATCCGGATAATTACCGGTACCTGTCCGATTTGCTGTCTTATATTGCAATCGGCGCCCGCAGCGTGGAAAATCAGGAGCATCGGCTTACCTCCAGCGGCATTGACGTGCCTGTGGGCATGAAAAACCCCACCAGCGGCGACATATCCGTTATGCTGAATTCCATTATGGCTGCCCAGCATTCCCATATGTTCATTTACCGGGGCTGGGAAGTGGAAACTGCCGGAAACCCGCTGGCACATGCGATTCTGCGGGGTTATGTAAACCGCCACGGCGAATCCCTGCCCAATTATCACTATGAAGATATGGAAATGCTGTACCGCAGCTACAGTGAGCGCGGACTTTCCAATGTTGCGCTGGTTGTGGATGCAAACCATGCAAACTCTGCCAAGCAGTACGGCGAACAGCCCAGAATCTGTAAAGAAGTGCTCCATTCCTGCCGGCATAACGCAGATATCAAGAAAATGGTCAAGGGCTTTATGATCGAGTCCTATCTGGAGGATGGATGCCAGAAAATCGGAGAGGGCGTATACGGTAAATCCATTACCGACCCGTGCCTCGGCTGGGATAAAACAGAGCGCTTGATTCTGGATATCGCCGATTTGATCTGAATTTTATTGAAAAGACCCGAAAGGGTCTTTTCTTCATTATGGAGGAGATTTCTCCCTTGCCCCGGGGAGAATAGTATGATACAATACTAATAGTATTCTATCGGAGGTAGCGCCCAATGGAGCATAGGATCATACTGCCGGAATATATAAAGCAACTGCTTGCGCGTCTGGACTTTCGGGGCTGTCCCGGCTATCTGGTGGGCGGGTGCGTCCGTGACACCCTGCTCGGGGCTGTCCCGGAGGACTATGACATTGCTGCCGCCGCTTCTCCCCAGACGCTGCTGCACTGCTTTGACGGATATAAAGTTGTGCAGACAGGTGCGCGGTACGGTACGGTGACAGTGATTGCAGACGGACATCCTGTGGAAATTACATCCCTGCGCCGGGAGGGTGTCTATACGGACAGCCGGCACCCGGACGAGGTCGTATATACGGATGATATCATCGAGGATCTTGCCCGACGGGATTTTACCGTCAACGCCATGGCATATCGACCGGACACAGGACTGATTGATCCCTTCGGCGGGCAGAAGGATTTGCAGCGCAGGGTGCTTTCCTGTGTGGGGGATGCGGATAAACGGCTCTCCGAGGATGCACTGCGGATTCTGCGGGCGATGCGGTTTTGCTCGGTTTTGGGGTTCACACCAGATCCGGCGCTGATACAGGCGGCGAACGCACAGGCTCCGCTTCTGGAGAAAATATCGGCAGAACGGATTTTTCAGGAGCTTGTCAAAATGCTTTGCGGGAAATATGCCGGGACAGTTATGCATCAGTTTCCGGTTCCCCTTTGTACGGTGATTCCGGAGCTTGCGCCGGCAGTGGACTTTGACCAGAAAAATCCCCACCATATTTATACTGTATACGGCCATATTGCAAAAACAGTGGACGCGTGCCCGCCTGAAAAGGTGCTGCGGCTGACTATGCTGCTACACGATATTGCCAAGCCTTATGTAATGACGGAGGATGAAAAGGGAATCCGCCATTTCCGAGGACACCAGGAGCGCAGCGCGGGGATGGCGCGGAAAATTCTCACCCGGCTTTCCTGCGATAAAAAAACGGTGGATAAAGTATGCCGACTGATTTTATATCACGATATACGTCCCGCCGTGGACCGTGTATCCATACATCGGTACCTGCTGCAAGTAGGATATGCGGATGCGCTGCTCCTCGTTCATGTGCGCCGTGCAGATTTGTCTGCCCAGGCGCCCGCCTATCATTTTCAGTTCCCGCTGATTGATCAGTCGGAGGAAATGATCCGCGCACTGCAAAAGGAAGGCGCGCCTGTATGTGTACAGGAGCTTGCGGTGGACGGCAGGGATTTGCTTTCCTTGGGAATTCCGTCCGGACCGCAGATTGGGGAAACGCTGGCTTCTCTGTTGCAATCTGTTGCCGGCGGAGAAGTGGAAAATGAGCGGCAGGCGCTGCTTACATTGGCAAAACAGCTTGCAGGGGAATAATTCACAAGGAAAAGTGGGGCAAATCGGTAAATTTTATGGAATTTACAGTTGCCCCGCATCTTTTTTTGTTGTATACTATATAAGTTAGAGAATATAAGTCGTATTATCGAAAGGAACGCTGCATGATTCGAGAAGATCTGAGAAATGTTGCCATCATCGCCCACGTTGACCATGGGAAAACAACCTTGGTGGATCAAATGCTGAAACAATGCGGAGAATACCATGAAAACCAGGTAGTGCAGGAACGAGTAATGGATTCCGGCGATCTGGAACGGGAACGGGGAATTACTATTCTGGCAAAAAACACCTCGGTTCTTTATAAAGACAAAAAAATCAATATCGTTGACACGCCCGGACACGCGGATTTCGGTGGAGAAGTGGAACGGATCCTGAAAATGGTCAACGGCGTTATCCTTTTGGTTGACGCGGCAGAAGGCCCTATGCCCCAGACACGCTTTGTTTTGGGACGGGCTATGGAATTGGGACACCGGGTAATCGTCGTGGTCAATAAAATCGACCGTCCCGATTCCCGTGTAGATGAGGTGATCGACGAGGTTCTGGAACTGCTTATGGATCTGGACGCTACCGATGAGCAGTTGGATTCTCCCATGCTGTTCTGCTCCGGACGGGCAGGCACTGCTTCCATTGATCCCCACGGTACCGGTGAAGATCTGAAGCCCCTGCTGGATACGATTCTGGAGTATATCCCTGCTCCCGAGGGGGACCCGGATGCGCCTCTGCAAATGCTGGTGTCCTCTATCGACTATAACGAATATGTGGGCAGAATCGGCATCGGCCGGATTGAGCGGGGCAGCATGCATGTAGGCAGTGAGGCGGTGATTGTCAACTATCATACACCGGACGCGCCGCCTAAGAAGATGAAGATTGTGTCCCTGTATCAGTATGACGGACTTGGAAAGGCATCTGTGGAAAGCGCTTCCATGGGAGATATCGTGTGCTTCTCCGGCGCGGAAGAAATTACGATCGGTGATACAATTACCGCGCCTTCAGATCCCGAGGCGCTGGAATTTGTAAAGGTAAGCCAGCCTACAATGGAAATGACCTTCTCTGTAAATGACAGTCCCTTTGCGGGCAGAGAAGGCAAGTTTGTCACTTCCAGACAGATCCGTGACAGACTGTATAAAGAAACCCTACGGGATGTGTCCCTGCGCGTTTCCGACGGGGATACAACAGACAGCTTCAAGGTTGCCGGACGGGGTGAAATGCACCTGTCTATTTTGATTGAGACTATGCGCCGGGAGGGCTTTGAGCTTTGTTGCTCCACTCCCCATGTACTTATGCAGGAGATTGACGGACAGCTTTGCGAGCCTATGGAGCAGGTTACCGTGGAAGTGCCGGAAGCATATGTAGGCACAGTAATTGAAAAGCTTGGTTCCCGTAAGGGAGAGCTATTAGAAATGAATCTGCGGGGCAGCCGCATGAAGATAGAGTATTCTATCCCTGCCAGAGGCTTGTTCGGATACCGGAGTGAGTTTCTGACGGACACCCGCGGAGAGGGTATTATCAGCTCCATATTTGCGGGATATCAGCCCCATAAGGGCGAAATCACCGTGCGTTATACCGGTTCTCTGATCGCAAGCGAGCAGGGCGAGTCCACATCCTACGGATTGTACAACGCGCAGGATCGCGGCGTAATGTTTATCGGTGTGCAGACTCCGGTATATGAAGGAATGATCGTGGGCGAGTGTCCCAAGCAGATGGATATAGCCTTGAATGTATGCAAGAAAAAGCATCTTACCTCTATTCGGTCTGCCGGTGCCGATGAAGCGCTGCGGCTGGTTCCCCATAAGCAGTTCAGTCTGGAGCAGGCAATTGAGTTTATCGGAGACGATGAGTTGATTGAAGTGACCCCGAAATCCATTCGTCTGCGCAAACGCACGCTGAATACGGAGCTGCGTTTGAAGGAAGAGTCCCGGGCAAGAAAAGGAATGTAATGGAAAAAGCCTCCTCACGGAGGCTTTTTTAACTTGATATTGCTCATGCGGTTGAACTATGCTATAATATCCGCAGAGCAATGCATGATTCTATACTATAAGGAGATTCATATGGATACAGTCAGTGTTATTATTATGGTTTTAGCTAGTCTGCTTATTATATACAAAATCCTGCCTTTTCCAAAGCTGCGCGGATGGGTTGGAGAAAAAAAGGTATCTGTCATACTTTCTGCCTTGCCCAAAGAGTATAA
>CANTEM010000089.1 GCA_947652805.1 uncultured Clostridia bacterium
AGAACGGTGTCTGCTGTCTTTTAATCTATAATCTATCTTGTCAAGTGTTTCTGGGATAAATAAACGAATTGGAGATCCTTATGAATTTGCTTATACCCTTTCTTTTCTCTCTCGGAGCGGGTATTGTATTCGCTGTGATAAAAACCTCCTCCAGACGGCTGCTGTGCATTTTGGCAATCGTTGCCGCCGCAGTGCAGGCGATCCTGCTGACACTCCCGCTCATTATAAAAACAGAAGGCATTACAATCTGGCAGTTTTCCGATACCCTGCGGATATCCCTCCATGGAGACGGATTATCCGCCCTGTTCGGTCTGCTGACCGGATGGGGCTGGCTGCTGTGTATTCTGTTTTCCTCCGCCTATATGCGCCACGAGGAGCGGGAAAATATATTCTACGCATTCCTGTTCTTGTCCCAGGCCGGCCTGATCGGCGTATTTTTTGCAGACAATCTGCTGTCTCTGTATCTGTTCTTTGAAATGACCACCCTTGCGTCCCTTCCCCTTGTGCTCCACAGCGGAACGAAAGACGCCACGGCAGGCGGCATGAGTTATCTGTTTTATTCCCTTGCAGGAGCGATTATCGCTCTGTTCGGTCTGCTGGTGATTTATCATGAAGTCGGAACCCTGGATTTTGTCCCGGGAGGATATATAACAAGGGAGCACTCCGGCACACTGCTTCTGATCGGTATTTTCGCCTGCGTGGTAGGATTCGGCGCAAAAGGCGGACTATACCCCATGCATGCATGGCTGCCCGCCGCCCATCCCCAGGCGCCTGCGCCCGCCTCTGCCCTTCTTTCGGGCGTGATTACAAAATCCGGCGTGATCGCAATTCTGCGCCTGCTCTTTTATGTAATCGATCCCGCCCTGATCCGGGGAACATGGGTGCAGTATACACTGCTTACGCTCTCTCTTGTCACCGTGCTCATCGGCTCCGCACTGGCGCTCACGGAAAAAAATCTGAAACGGCGGCTGGCGTTCTCCTCCGTCAGTCAGGTATCCTATGTGCTGACAGGTCTGTTTCTCCTGAGCGACACCGGCTTGCTGGGCGCGCTTTTGCAGGTCATATTCCATATGATCGCCAAATCCGGTCTGTTCCTGTGCGCAGGGGCGCTGATCTGGTTCACCGGAAAAAATCAGGTGCAGGATTATATCGGGCTGGGCAAAAAATATCCGGCAGTATTTGTATGCTACACGGTGCTTTCCCTGTCCCTGATCGGGATTCCTCCGGCAGGCGGCTTCTACAGCAAGTGGTATCTCGCCGAAGGCGCGCTGGAGAGCGCAGGACCCTTTGCTTATATCATCCCTGTTGTTTTGCTGGTCAGCGCACTCCTCACAGCAGGATATTTGCTGCCCCTTTGCGGGAAAGCGTTTTTCTCCGGCACAGATACGCCTGAAAATATCCAGCGGGAAAGAACGCCGATCGCGTTTTCCCTGGCGCTGATCGTATTAGCCGCAGCGGTGGTTCTGCCCGGACTGTTTTTCCCGGTGCTCAGAGAAGCCCTCTCTGCCCTTTGCGCCGGCATCCTCGGCTGATTTTATCTTCCAACGAAAGGAATGTTTGCAATGCATCCCGGATTTCTACTGATTCCGATTATATTTCCCATTCTGGCGGGGCTTTTATCCTACCTGATCCGCTTTCCCAAAGAGTGGATGCGCCGGATGTACTTTATAGCCGTGATTTTCCTGAATGCAGGGTTTATGTGTGCTCTGCTGTTCTTCTCCCCGGCAGACAGCCTTGTTCTGCTGGAATTTACCGATACCCTACAGTTTTCCCTGCGTCTGGACGGACTGGGAAAAATCTTTGCCGGTCTGGTATCCGCCCTGTGGCCTGTGACGTTGATATACGCCTTCGACTACATGAAAAAAGAAAAGAACCTGCGGCGGTTCTGGGCATTCTTCACTGTAGCTTTCGGCGTGACTCTGGGGGTGGCGCTTTCGGCAAATCTGCTGACGATGTACCTGTTTTATGAAATGCTCACCCTGGCAACCGTTCCGCTTGTAATTCATGAAATGAACAAAGCCTCCCTTGCCGCAGGCAAAAAATATATGATCTATTCCTTCGGCGGCGCGGCGTTTGCCTTTCTGGGTCTGGCATACGTGCTCACCTGGAGTCAGGGGGACTTTGTGCTGGGTGGGTTCCTCTCCGATAAAATCGGCGACGGACAGGCGGTGCTTTTCTGGTTTTTCGCTTTTGTAGGCTTTGGCGTAAAAGCGGCGCTGTTCCCTGTCCACGGCTGGCTGCCTACCGCCTCTGTGGCACCTACCCCAGTAACGGCACTGCTCCACGCGGTGGCAGTGGTCAAAGCCGGCGCTTTTGCTGTCATCCGTCTAACCTATTATACCTTCGGCACAGACGTAATCCGCGGTTCCTGGGCCCATCGCGCCGCAATGGCGCTCACCCTGATCACCATTCTGTACGGATCCATGATGGCGCTGCGGCAAAGACATTTCAAACGGCGGCTTGCCTATTCCACCGTATCCAATCTGTCTTATGTTTTATTCGGGATTACCCTGCTGTCCGACACGGGACTGATCGCATCCCTGCTTCATCTGGTGTTCCATTCCCTGATAAAAATTGTTGCCTTTTTTGCCGCCGGCGCAGTGCTCCACTACACTGGGAAGCAGAAAACTGCTTCTCTGGAGGGCATCGGACCGTATATGCCCCTGACCTTCACCGCATTCACCGTTTCCGCCCTGGCACTGACAGGAGTGCCTCCCTTCAGCGGATTTATCAGCAAATGGTATCTCTGCCTTGCGGCGCTGGATACTGCAAAGCCTCTGGAGCTTGCCGGCATATGCGTGCTGCTGCTTTCCGCAGTGCTCACCGCTGTATATCTGATCACCGTTTCCGTACGCGCATTCTTCCCCCGGAGCTATAAAGCACTGATCTGCACATCGGAAAACTGCCGGGAAGCAAGTCCCCTGATGACCGTTCCCATGCTGCTTTTGTCTGCGCTGACCATTGGGGCAGGACTGTACGGCACACAGATTGCCGATTTCTTCACAAAGGTGGTGCTGGGATGATTTATCTGATGCTTATTACCGTTTTTCTGCCGATCCTGGCTGCTCCCGCAGTGTATTTCCTTGGCAGGAAAAACAACGGCGTTCTCCACGGGGCTGCTATCTCCCTATGCTTTTGCACCCTGTGTCTTTCCCTTTTGCCCTTCCTGCTGCACCGGACGGGTGCGGCGGCGGACTGCACGCTTATGGGACTGCACTTTACCGCCGGCGGACTTGGCGGACTGTACAGCGTAATCACCGCCCTGCTCTGGACCCTTGCGGCCCTGTTTGCACCCCGGTACTTTCATGGAAAAATCAGCACGCCCCGGTATATTTTCTTCTTTTTGATTACCCTCGGCGCTACCATGGGCGTGTTTCTGGCGGCAGATCTGATGACCCTGTTTTTGTTCTTTGAGGTGATGTCCCTGGCATCCTGCGCATGGGTTGCCCATGAAGAAACAAAAAAGGCGCTGGAAGCGACCAAGACCTATCTGACAATTTCCGTCACCGGCGGACTGGTGCTCCTGATGGGGCTGTTTCTCCTGTATCATCAGACAGGAACGCTGACTATTCGGGATCTGACCGCAGCGGCAAACCCGGACGACCTGCTGCCTGCATGTCTGTGTCTACTGTTCGGATTCGGTACCAAAGCCGGTATCTTTCCCCTGCACATCTGGCTTCCCAAAGCCCATCCAGAAGCGCCTGCACCTGCCTCCGCCCTTCTTTCCGGCGTACTGACAAAAACGGGCTGTTTCGGTGCAATTCTGATCACGGTGCGGCTGATGTCCGGTTCCGCCGTTTGGAATCATATCCTGTTAATTCTGGGCATGATCACCATGCTGACCGGTGCGATCCCCGCACTGTTCGCCACCCAAATCAAGCGGATTCTTGCGCTTTCCTCTCTGTCTCAAATCGGATTTATTTTCACGGGAATCGCCATGATCGGCTTTGCCGGGGAGAAATCTATTGCGGCACAGGGTACGATTTTATATATGGTAAACCACTCCCTGGCAAAAACGGTACTGTTTCTGTTTGTCGGAGCAGTCTACTGTACAGCCCACACATTGGAGCTGAACGAGCTGCGGGGGTGGGGAAAAGGACGCCCCCTGCTCCATGTATGCTTCCTGTCCGGTGCACTCAGTCTCGCCGGTGCGCCGCTGTTCTGCGGCTACCTTGGCAAAACGCTGATCCATGAAGCAATTGCAGAATATGCAGCCCAGGGCGGGATGCTGTTCCATGCAGCCGAATGGGTATTTCTGTTTGCCGGCGGGCTGACGCTGGCATATCTGCTGAAAATATATATTCCCCTGTTCCACATGGGAGAAAAGCATCCAGAGGGAAAGCTGCGTCCCCTGGCGGCGGCTGCGCCGATTCCCTGTGTAATCCTACTGCCGCTGCTTGCCACAGTGCCCGCCCTTGGCAGAGCAGTTTCCTCTGTAGGACTGTCCGGCACAGGAATCTCTCCTCTGCCTGCCGACTTTGCTTATTATTCTCTCCACAACCTTACAGGAATCGGCATTTCCTTTGCTGTGGGCATCGCCGTATTTCTTGGGATCATTCAGGGGCTGTTATATCGGGACGGGAAATACCGCACGGTTACATCTCCCGTATCTATGGAAAAAACCGTTTATGTTCCCGTATGCAAAGCGCTGAAATGGGTTCTTCTGGTTCTGTGCCGGATTGTGTGCGATTTGCCCGCCATTTTGCTGTGGCTGTTTAGAGGGGCTGCACTGCGTCCTCTGGACAGTCCCCATGACCGCCGCCACAGATTTTTGAAAAAACTGGGGGATGCATATGACCGAATGCGGGGTAAAAGCACCCGGGATTCTGCCGATTTGCTGATTGACACATACACAACCATTCAGGACACAACCGGCAAAATTTTGAGTAATTTTTCCTTTGCACTGCTTAT
>CANTEM010000090.1 GCA_947652805.1 uncultured Clostridia bacterium
GGGGAGTCATCCCACCCTGCACCGGTGTGGTCATACAAAACGAAAAAGGCTCCCTATAGGAGCCTTTTTTCGCTTATCCGATTTCCTCAAGCATGATTTCCGCTTCCACATTGGTTTTGCCGCTGCTGCGCACGGTTCTGAAATAATATGTGCCGTCGCCGGCAGAACCCATGTATATTTTCAGCGCTTCTCCAAGAGGAGCCTCCGAGATATAATTGATTTCCAGCTTGATCACCCGCATGCCTTCCATTGTGGGAAGATATCCGCATAAAATATCCGGATATCGGGTGTTGTTGATATGGCGGTTCATATCCACATCCTGATATTCCACACAGCGCTCTCCAACCAGCGAAAGGCTGATCTCCTGGGGAATGCGGAACCGGGCAGGCATGTCCAATTGCAGCATTTCATCCATACTGTATCCGTTTTCAAAGTCAGATACTCTGCACAGCCGATGATTTACCGTATCCAAAAGCGCCCAAACGGAGGTGGCTTCCGCAACAATCACGCCGTCTTTTTTGACGCAGTAGCACCGGTTAAAGGATGCGCCGGTGGATTCGCAGGCCCAGCTTTGGGCTTCGATTTTGTCATGATTATATAACGGATGATACATACTCATCCGCAGGCGGCTGAGTACAAAGGCTTTTCCCTGCTCCAGCAGGTCATTATAAGAAGGCTTTTCTCCTTCCATTTGGCAATTGGCGGTGTCCTGCATATACCGCATCATTCCGGAAGCACTCACTACATGATTCATGTCCGGATCGTGGCTGTTTACAATATAATTTTCAGTCCAGCGCATAGTCTCTCCATATATACATAAAGCATTGATTCAATTTGTATTTTATACCACTGCGTCGAAGAAATCAAGGAAAAAATGTAAACAAAGCCTATAAAAAAGAGAGCGTAAATCTTGAACTTTCGTGCAATATGTGCTATGATGAGCATAGTAAATTTTGTTATGGAAAGGAATATACATATGGCACAGAACAGATTGGTTGGCGATTATCCTGTAATCGGAATCCGCCCTACAATTGACGGTCGGCGCGGCGCGCTGAAGGTGCGGGAATCCCTGGAAGATCAGACGATGAATATGGCGAAAAGCGCCGCAAAGCTCTTTGAGGAAAACCTGCGGTATTCCAACGGCGAGCCGGTAAAGGTTGTGATTGCGGATACTACCATCGGGCGGGTCGGCGAGGCGGCTGCCTGCGCAGAAAAATTCCGCAGAGAGGGCGTGGATATCACCCTGACTGTAACACCTTGCTGGTGCTACGGTGCGGAAACCATGGACATGGACCGCAACACCATCAAAGCCGTATGGGGCTTTAACGGCACGGAGCGCCCCGGCGCTGTATATCTTGCTTCCGTTTTGGCAACCCATGCGCAGAAGGGACTGCCGGCATTCGGCATCTACGGACGGGACGTGCAGGCGGCAGATGCTACGGAAATTCCCGCAGACGTAAAAGAAAAGCTCCTCCGGTTCGGCAGGGCAGCGATTGCCGTTGCTACCATGCGGGGCAAATCCTATTTGCAGATTGGTTCTATCTGTATGGGCATCGGCGGATCCATTATTGATTCCGCTTTCATTGAAGAATATCTGGGCATGCGGGTAGAATCCGTCGATGAGGTAGAAATCATCCGCCGGATGTCTGAAGGAATCTATGACGAGGCTGAATATCAGAAGGCGCTTGCATGGACAAAAGAAAAATGCAAAGAAGGATTTGATAAAAACCCCGAAGAATTGCAAAAGTCCAGAGAAGAAAAGGATGCCGACTGGGAATTCGTTGTGAAGATGATGGTCATTATCAAGGATCTCATGTGCGGCAATGACAAGCTTCCTGCCGGGCGGGAAGAGGAAATGGTAGGACACAATGCCATTGCAGCCGGCTTCCAGGGACAGCGTCAGTGGACGGACTTCTATCCCAACGCAGATTTTGCAGAAGCACTGCTCAACACCTCCTTTGACTGGAACGGTGCAAGGGAGCCGTATATCTTAGCAACGGAAAATGACGTGCTCAACGGACTGGGTATGCTGTTTATGAAGCTGCTAACAAACCGTCCCCAGATTTTCGCGGACGTGCGTACATACTGGAGCCCCTCCGCCGTATTTGAAGCAACCGGGTATCAGCTGGAAGGCAAGGCGGCGCAGTCCTGCGGATTTATTCACCTGATTAACTCCGGCGCGGCTTGTCTGGACGCATGCGGCAAGGCGCTGGACGAAGCAGGCAATCCTGTTATGAAGCCTTGGTATGAGGTGACAGAAAAGGATCAGGAAGAGATTCTGGCGGCAACAACCTGGAACGCGGCAGACGTGGGATATTTCCGGGGCGGCGGATATTCCAGCCGATTCTGCACCGAGGCGGAAATGCCTGTAACCATGATCCGTCTGAACCTGGTACAGGGACTTGGTCCGGTGCTGCAAATTGCAGAAGGCTGGACGGTTCATCTGCCGGAGCAGGTAAATGATATTTTGTGGAAACGCACAGACTATACCTGGCCGTGCACATGGTTTGCACCGCGCACCACAGGCAAGGGCGCGTTTGCAACCGCATATGACGTAATGAACAACTGGGGCGCAAACCATGGCGCGATCAGCTACGGTCATATCGGTGCGGATCTGATCACCATGTGTTCCATGCTCCGCATCCCGGTATCCATGCATAACGTACCGGAAGAGGAAATCTTCCGTCCGGCTTCCTTTAACGCATTCGGCATGGATAAGGAAGGACAGGATTACCGCGCATGCGCCGCTTACGGTCCTATGTACAAAAAATAAAATGATAGCTTCTAAAATAGGAGCAGGGGAATCCCCTGCTCCTATTTTTATCTTTTGCTCTTCTGTTCCTTTCGGCAGTTTTCCCCAACCGGACACCCTGCACAACCACAGCCGCAGCCGGATTTTCCCTGCTTCCTATCTCTGCGCATTTTCAGGATCACCAGCACCACGACTGCCACCGTGGCAGCGCCGATGAAAATGGTTCCCCAATTTTCCACTATAAATTGCAGCATGTTCCTACCTCCTTGTTTAAACTTCATTTTTAAAAGTCCTCCTTGAAAGAAGCAGGAGGAATATGTTATACTAAGTCCATTCCAAGCATATAAAGTCTGAAAACGAAGTAAATAGTAACTGAACGCAAACCGTTTTCAGACACGATTTGTGCCTTGCGCCCAAGGCAGGGGCGCATTTCGCCGCCAGCGAAACCGACACAAATCCAAAGAAAGGAACGGTCATAAAGATGGAAAAAAGTCATCTTTCCCTGCTTGCGCAGGTGCCTGCGCCGCTGCTGGACTGGTACTATAAAAACGCACGTGTCCTTCCCTGGCGGGAAAACAGGGATCCGTACCGGGTATGGGTTTCCGAAATCATGCTCCAGCAAACGAGAGTTGCCGCAGTCATTCCTTATTTTCTGCGGTTTATGGAACAGCTTCCTACTATAGAATCCCTGGCAAACGCCCCAGAGGATCAGCTTTTAAAGCTGTGGGAGGGACTGGGATATTATTCCCGGGCAAGGAATCTGCAAAAGGCGGCAAAAGAGATCTGCATGAAATACGGCGGAATATTCCCGGATCGGTATGAAGACATTCTATCTCTGCCCGGCATTGGTCCGTACACCGCAGGAGCAATCGCATCCATTTCCTTTGGGCAGCCAACGCCGGCAGTAGACGGCAACGTGCTGCGGGTACTGTCCCGCCTGCTGGAATGGGATGCGGATTTGACAGGTGCCGCAGAAAAAAAGCAGGTGGCAGGACTGCTTGCCGCAATATATCCAGCGGGACAGTGCGGCGCATTCACCCAAGCATGGATGGAACTGGGTGCGGTGATATGTGTCCCGGGCGGAGCACCAAAATGTGAAGACTGTCCACTGGGGCACATTTGCGGCGCATTTGGATCCGGCACTCAGATGTCATTTCCGGTGCTGTCGCCGAAGAAACCCCGTAAAAAGGAATACAAAACGGTATTTCTCCTGCGGTGCAAAGACAAAATTGCCCTGCACCGTCGCACGCCGGGCGGATTGCTTGGCGGATTGTGGGAATTCCCCAATACAGAAGGACATTTGGATCCCGATGCAGCAACGGCATGGTTGACAGGACGTGGATTATCCGTGCATGCGCTTGCGGAAAGGGCACCGAAAAAGCACATTTTCACGCATATTGAGTGGCACATGCAATGTTATTTAGTGGAATGCGGGAACGAGAACAATGATTTCGTGTGGGTGACAGAGCGGGAACTGCGGGAGAAAATTTCGCTGCCCACAGCATTCCGGAAATTTGCGGGAGAACTCGGATTATAATTTAAATGTAAACCTACACTTAGGATATTGGCTGCATCCCAGAAATTTACCGTATTTCCCATCGCACTCGACCAATATATTCTGACATTTCGGGCATATTTTCCGTTCGATCATATGCGTTCGTTCCCGTGTATCCTGGGTGATCCTTTCCACATGTTCTTTTCTTGTTTCCTGAGAATCCACATTGGAGTCCTGTATAAGCTGCGCAAACGCTTCCACCTGTTCCATATTGAACCTTTGTTGTTTATATGAGCGAATGGTTCTGCCCAATTGAACCGTATATATAAGGTGCTTTTCTGTTTTTACCTTAACATCAGCGTCAACAGAAAAAACAACAATGGAAATGAACATATCCTCTGGCAAATTTAGCAGTTCCGCCAGCGCTTTAATATGACCATAATTTTGTTTGATCGGATTTTGAAAAGAAAACTTCTTGTTTTGTGTCCATTGATCTCCGTATTCATTTCCGGTAATGTACCCTGTATAGTTTTTCGTTTCAATCACAAAAATGCCGAATGTGGATACTACTATATGATCAATTTGTGCAGTTCTGCCATTTTCCCGTCGAAGAATAATATTATTTAGTTTTTTAATGACTAACATTATGGCTCAGCA
>CANTEM010000091.1 GCA_947652805.1 uncultured Clostridia bacterium
AAAAAGGTAGGTAAAGTAACCGTTATCATAAAAGAAAAGACAACAGATAAAAATGTATGACGGAAGCGACCAAATGTATTACCGGATCTGGTGGGACGAGGATTATTCAACCTCAGCTGCTGTTTATGTAGATGACGGCGCGGTGACGAAAATTCTGTCCGGCGAGGATATTTTGTACGATGCCGACGGTACCCAGCAGGTCAATGGAGAGCCGGAAGAAATTCCAGATGAAAGTGAGACTGAAACAGAGGCTTCAGACTCGCAGACAGATGTGCCTGTAGTAACTGGATCTATTGCAGTGCAGTCCCTTACGTCTCCCATTCGCAGGGGCAGCACTGCCTATATGGAGATAAAAGGAGTCCCCGGAGAGGAATACAGCATCGCCGTATATTATGCTTCCTCCGTCAGCAAAGCGGCAGATCTTGTCCCCAAAATTGCAGATGAAAACGGCTTGGTAACCTGGAAATGGAAGGTGGGGTCAAGAACTGCCCCCGGTACATATAAAATTACCGTCATCGGCGGTGGAGATACTTTAGAAACGGTATTCGTGGTAAATGAATAGAAGGGACGATAGTATGCTGGAAAATTTGCATCCCCGGGATGTGTTTGCTTATTTTGAAAAAATTTCCGCAATTCCGAGAGGATCGGGAAACTGTGGTCAGATTGCGGATTATATTGTGTCCTTAGCCCAGGAAGAGGGACTTTGCTGGGAGCGGGACAACTGGGATAACATAATCATTAAAAAGCCGGGAACGTCCTCATGGAAGGATGCGCCTGCGGTTATGCTGCAAGGACATTTGGATATGGTTTGCGAGAAAACGCCCCAAAGCGCCCATGATTTTCTAAGGGATCCGCTGCCACTGCAAACGAATGAAAGGGAGATCTGGTCGGCAGAAACTACCCTCGGCGCAGACGACGGGATCGCTGTTGCCATGATGCTTGCCATACTGGCAGGCGATTTTGCGGAGCATCCTCCTTTGGAATGCGTTTTTACAACAGATGAGGAGATTGGATTGATTGGCGCGCAGCAGTTGGATTTGTCTCGGTGCAGAGCGGCGTATCTGATCAATTTGGACTGCGATGAGGACGGTGTTTTTATTGCCGGCTGCTGCGGCGGTGTGCGGGTGCGGTATGCCGTGCCTGTTCGGCGCGTCCATAAGGAAGGAATCGGGTTTCGACTCACGATCGACGGACTGATGGGCGGGCACAGCGGCGCAGAAATACACAAAAATGGTGCAAATGGTGTGCAGTTGATGGCGCGGCTTTTGCAAACGGCTGCGCAGAACAGCAGTTTTTCGATCATATCTATTCAAGGTGGAGATAAGGACAATGTAATCCCTGCGCGATGTACGGCACAGGTGATCGGGGAGGGAGATTTTGCAGGCGCCTATACCTGTCTGCGGCAGGAATATCAGGACCGGGAACCGGATATGCAGTTTGCTTGTGAGCAGCTGGGTATGCAGGCGGCAGAGGCTTTGACGGATGCAAGCAGCAGGGATGTGCTGGCATTTTTGACGAAAGCGCCCTGCGGCGTTCTGACCATGCATCCGGATATAGTCGGATTGGTGGGAACATCTGCAAATCTGGCTTCTGTAGATACAGAGACAGATCAGATTTGCGGCACGATTTCTGTACGCAGTGAAACCACAGAAGAGCGGGACAGTGTATGCGAGCAAATCAGGGAATTGCTTGCAGCTGCCCGCGGAACCGAAACCCGCGATGGGGCATATCCTGGATGGGCATACAGCAGAAGGTCTCATCTCAGACAGATTATGACAGAGACCTGGCAGGATCTGTTCGGCGCGGCTCCCAAGGTAGATGTAATTCATGCAGGACTGGAATGCGGTGTGCTGCAAAGCAAGCTGCCCGGACTGGATTGTATATCTTTTGGACCGAAGATCACAGGCATTCATACGGTATCGGAGAGACTGGATGCGGAATCTGTAGGCAGAAACTACCGTTTCCTGTTGGAAGTATTAAAGAGACTTGGAAGGAACTTTCATGCTTAAACAAATTTTATCGAAAAAAGAATGTTTCATATTTGATATGGATGGCACGATCACAGATACGGAGCCCCTTCATTTTGTGGCATATCAGCGGACGCTGCAGGAGTTCTTTCCTGAAATGCTTCTTACGGAAGAAGAGTTTCTTACCTGTTATGTAGGGCATCCGGAAACGGAGATATATGGGCTGCTGAAGCAGGCGCATCATATTACCTTTGCAGACGATGCATTTTTTGCACGGCGAATTGAACATTTATTCCGCCTTGTACGGGAAACGCATCTTACTACCGCACCTTTTTACCGGCAGATTTGCAGGATGTTTCCGGATAAAAAGCGGGTGATGCTGACCAGCCAACATCCGGAGGTATTGAAACGGTTTCGGCAGGAGGTAGATTTTGGAGGATACCTTTCCCAGTACATATCTGTGGCGGATTTACCGGGCGGGAAAAAAGTGCGCCTGGAAAATCCAATGGAGTATTTCGGATATGCGCCGGAGAAAATTGTGATTTTTGAGGATTATGCACCGACACTGTCTTGCGCCCGTGAAAACGGGATCTATGCGGTGGGCGTGCGGCATCGGTTCAATCGTTTGGATGACGGATGCTGTGATGTAAAAATTGATATACAAACCGAATTTGAATAAGGATAAAAACAGGCGGAGGTAAAACTCCGCCTGTTTTTTATGGAATAAACAGGACGGAGAGTTACCGGGAGGGAGGTATGATAAGAGCACCCAAACAGGTAGAAAGGAACGATTATAAGAATGGAAGAAAACAAGAAAAAAAGTGTTACAGCAGAGGAGCTGGAACTGAAGGAAAAAGCGTCGGCTGTGCTGTGGGAGGAAGTCGAAAAAAGAAGCAGAAACAGAAAAGTATACACGCGGGACGGTGTGGAAAAAGAAGCGGTATACTATGCAAACGGTGCGCAAATGTCAGAAGAGAAGGGGATCTGCCAGGAAAAGGACGGATGCTGATTTTCCGCCGCCTTGAAAACGGAGAGAAAGTATTTATGATCCCTGCGCCGTTTATGACAGATACGGCAGGTGTATACAGTGATAAAGTTAGCTATGCGGTGCGCAGAGTAGACGGTGACAGAACAGTGCTGACAATCATTGCCGACAGTGACTGGATCAATGCACAGGAGAGAGTGTTCCCTGTAACAGTAGGATCCCCAAGTGATGCTGGCGGGAAACAGCGTAATGAGCGTATACCAGTGCACGAGCGGCAGCATATCTGCGGCAGGCGCGGGAATTTCGGTCGGAACAGTGCACAGCGGACAGTACTGCTTTGACAAACGTATGTATATGAAATTGTCTATACCCCAGCTACCTAAGAACGCCCGTATTAAAAAAGCAACGCTGGATTTGTGTCAGCGGGAACGGATTGGCAGCAATATGCGGCTTTGCCTGTATCAGGTAACAGGAGAAATAAAAACAGGAAGCTGCACACCGGCTGCGGAGGAAGCAATGCTGGATTATGTACAGACCTCCGTTTCCGGAACTGCGAACCATTCGTTTGATATTACGGCAGCCCTCGACAGTATGCTGCGCGGGGAGGTTTCCCATACGAATCTGATGCTGCGTGCAGAAGAGGAAGGAGGGAACAGCTCCTGCTATACAGATATATACGGAGTATTCGGAACCTCTGCGGCTATGGCGCCAAAGTTGACGGTAACCTATGAAAATGGGTACAATCCCAACCGTGCTGCAAGCACTACCCACGATCTGGGTGCATTCGGCAGAGCCTCCTTGGAACTGCAAAGCGGAATTTTGTCTGTGGAATCGGAGGATATGGCATGGCAGGGGAACCGTATGCCTGTATCCATCCGTCATACGTTTACCAATACATTGGCTGGACAGCAGTATACAAAGAATACAGAAATTGATCTGAATACGGCAGATTTCAGCGCTATGCATCTGGGCTATGGCTGGAAGCTGAACTACATGCAGAGCATGATGCCAAAAATGTTCATGCATGACGGAACAGAGCGCAGCGGATATGTATATACCGATGAAGCGGGCGCACAGATTTATCTTTTGGAAAGCACCCATGACTATTTCAAAAGGAAATGGAAAACACAGACGGGTGAGACAGAAGAATATTATTTGTATGAAGACTTGAACGATGCAGGCTATCTGTACGATCCCCGTAAGCGAGAGCTGTATCACTGCGCAGACACATACAGCTTTGATGCTGCGGGCAGACTGACGGAAATTCAGGATCAGAACAAAAATACGGTGCAGATCATATATACGGATGGAAAGCTGACATCTGTCATAGACGGAGCAGGACGCGTATTTAAACTGAACTACGGCGACGGATTTCTGAAATCCGTTAAAGCGCCTGATGATTCTGTTGTGTCCTACACTTATACCGGCGGAAATCTGACCGGTATTACTGCGAGAGACGGATCCCATACTGTGCTGGGATATACAAACAATCTCCTTACATCAGCGACGCTGTATAAAGCGCAGGATACTGCCGCCTATGAATACCGGGTAGAATATGTGTATGACAGTACAGAACGGGTACGGCAGATCAGGGAACTTGGAAAAGGCGGCGTTAGCGGACAAAGTGCTATTTACACGTACAATACCGCCTCCCGTACAACATTGGTGCAGAATACAATTGACGACGGAGAGGAAATCCTTCCCATTATTACTGTATATACCTTTGACAGGGACGGCGCGGTGCTGGGCAGTTATGCATATACCGATGCAGGAGAGAAGATGCAGGTAACCCCTGCAGATACAGGGATCAACCCGTATGTAAACGGAGTAAGCTACAGCAGCTGCGGGGGCAATCTGCTGATGAATTCGGATTTCCAGAGCCTTACCGGATGGAGCAAGGTAAGCGGTG
>CANTEM010000092.1 GCA_947652805.1 uncultured Clostridia bacterium
AGCAATATATTTCTTTCCTTTTCGTTTAAATCTGTAGCATTTTCTATGTATTCTCTGATAAATCCGATCATCAAGGCATCATTCTTCGAGAAGAACTTCCCGCCAAAATTTTCGGATATATAATTTGAAGGTATGGAAAAGACATCTATACCTCTAAAGTTGTCTCTGGTTTTTTCTAATTTTTCCAAATCAAACTTTTGTTGTTCAAAAAAAGCTTTATATATAATTTCGTTAGAAAAAAGGAAATCGTTAATGTATATCTCATCAATATATTCCAACATCTGTTTGCTCATTATTGCAGTTCCTGCGAAAAGATCACAAAAAGATTTTCCCCTGCAATTTTCAGTAATCAGGTTAAATATCCAATCAGCTAATTTATATTTGCTTCCGGTATAACGCCGATTCCAAATTTGATAAGCCATATGTTAATACCTTTCTATAAATGAAACACTGTAGTTATAAACACATTTTATCATATTAAGTGTCCGATTTAACGGACTATACTTTACAATCCTTCTGTCTTATATATTGATAAACCTCGTAGTAACATCGTCGATGCTTTCATATGGACTTTACGGATATGGAGGACATCAAAATTATTATTGACTATTAAGGGTAGAGAAAATAATAAAAATGAATAGAAGAAAACCGCAAGGAACTCCTTGCGGCTTAGTTTTGTGCGGACATAAGCCGCGTGGCGGAAGCGGTGGGATTCGAACCCACGTGTCCGTGAGGACTACCTGATTTCGAGTCAGGCCCGTTATGACCACTTCGATACGCTTCCATAAATAATGTCACTGCCGAATATTGACAGTGACATTATTATACCATATCAAATTGACCCTTGCAAGCCTTATTTTATATATTTGCGCAACCGTTTTGTCAACAGCAGTCCCAATGCAATCTTTATAGCATCGGGCAAAATATAAGGAAATACGCACTTGCTCAAAACGCTGATTAGCCCAATTGCCCCGGTTGAACACGTATATACTACCATAAACCAAACGGTTCCAAAAGCATAGCAGCAAAGAATTCCACCCAGCATGCCCAGCGCTAATGGAATCATTTTGTTGGTGCGGTCTGCTATCAATCCCACAATCAGCGCTGTGAAAATAAATCCAACAATATATCCGCCTGTAACTCCTGCCAGCACGCCCAATCCGCCTCCGAATCCGGAGAAAACAGGGGCCCCCAGTGCGCCTAATGCGATATAAACGAGAACAGAAACGGTGCCGCGTTTCCATCCGAGAAGTCCCGCTATGGTAATAACTGCAAAGGTTTGCATGGTAAACGGGACCGGACCTACGGGGACGGCGATCCAAGCACACAATGCAATTAACGCCGTCCCCATGGCAATGTACGCAAGATTTAATATTTTTTTGCTCATTTTTTCTCTGCCTTTCTTTTTTCTGTGGTTATTTTACAGGATTTTTAATCCATTGTCAACCCATTTTAGAAAATTAGTTTACAATATGCCTGCAACCCTCAAATCCCTTCCTTTACATTTGCGCAGAAATATGGTAAAATGTATAAGTTGAAATTTTGATTGGGGAATCGGGAGGGAACATGCGCTTAGATAAATTTATAGCGGATACAGGTACTGCCAGCCGTAAGGAGTGCACCCGTGCCGCACGCGCCGGACTGGTACTGGTTGACGGCGTGCCTGTGAGGGATGCTTCCGTACATATTGATGAAAACAGCGCGGCAGTCACTTACTGCGGAAAACCTGTTCTGTGGAGCCGGTTCACTTATGTAATGCTCAACAAGCCGGCAGGTACCGTATCCACAACGGATAATATCCCCCGCTCTGTCATGCGCCTCCTGCCTCCGGAATGTTCCAAAAAAGGAATGTTTCCCTGCGGCAGACTGGATATGGACACAGTCGGTCTGCTTCTGCTTACCGATGACGGTCCCCTGGCGCATTTGCTCCTGTCACCCAAACATCATGTGGAGAAAGCATACACCTATATGTGTGATCCTCCTTTGGACAAAGTGCAGATCGCTAAGCTGGAAGCCGGCGTGGATATGAATGGATATCTTACAAAACCTGCCCGTATAACCGCACAAAGCCCTACCCGGGGAAGGATTACTATAACAGAAGGGAAGTATCACCAAATCAAACGGATGTTTCATGCCGTAGGTAGTGAAATCACCTTTCTGAAACGGGAAACCTTCGGCCCGCTGACCTTAGATCCCCAATTGGAAGAAGGCACATGGCGACCTTTGACAGATGCCGAAATTTCTTCCCTGACAGACCTGCAAAATAAATAAAGATGAGGCATATATGAATATTATTGAAACACTTGCTGCGGAAATGAATATTCCCGTAAAACAAATCGAAAACACAGTCGCACTTCTGGATGAGGGAAATACCGTTCCTTTTATTGCTCGTTACCGGAAAGAGGTAACCGGCGGACTGGACGATACTGTGCTGCGTACCCTCACAGACAAACTCACTTACCTGCGTTCTCTGGAACAGAGAAAAGCAGAGGTGCGCTCCCTGATCGAAGGACAAGGCGTTATGACCCCCGAGATTGATGCGGCGATTGCGGCGGCCGCCACCCTTACAGAAGTGGACGATATATACCGCCCCTACCGCCCCAAAAGAAAAACCCGTGCATCGGTGGCGAGGGAACGGGGATTGGAACCCCTGGCACAGCTGCTTCTGGAGCAAAGCGCCGCTTATACCCCGGATTTGGACACGGCGGCAGATTCCTATATCTCGGAAGAAAACGGCGTGCCGGATCGAAACGCTGCTTTCCAGGGCGCGCGGGATATTATTGCGGAAATTGTGTCGGATAACGCTGATTATCGGAAACGGATCCGTCAGCTCACTGTGCAGTACGGAACGATTGCCTCCAAAAAAATAGCAGATGCAGCCGATGAGGCAGGCGTATATGAAATTTATTATGAGTATCAGGAGCCGCTGAAAGCAGTCCCTGGACATAGAATCCTCGCAATGAACCGGGGAGAACGGGAGGATATTCTTAAGGTGTCCGTTTCCGTAGACGCGGATATCGTGCTCAACGATTTGTTTTATCAGGTCGTTACAAACGCAGCTTCCCCGGCATTCCGCCATGTTGCAGCGGCGGTTTGTGACAGCTATGACCGATTGATCGCCCCCTCTATTGAACGGGAAATCCGTGCAGGCTTGTTTGATGACGCCAGCGAAGGCGCAATCAAAGTCTTTTCGGAAAACCTGAAAAATTTGCTTATGCAGGCAACACTGAAAGGAAAAACTGTCCTTGGATACGATCCCGGATATCGGACAGGCTGTAAGCTGGCGGTGGTAGATAAAACCGGTATGGTGCTGGACACCGCAGTGATTTATCCCACCAAACCAAGAGAGGATATCGCCGGCAGCAGCAGGATTGTTGCCGGACTGATTCAAAAATATCATATAGACGTAATCGCTATCGGTAATGGAACGGCATCTGCCGAAAGTGAAATGTTTATTGCCGGTCTCCTCCGGGATCTGGGCGCTGATACAAAATATATCATTGTCAGCGAAGCCGGCGCTTCCGTCTATTCAGCCTCCAAACAGGGCGCGGAGGAATTTCCCGATTTTGACGTAACCCAGCGCTCTGCTGTGTCCATTGCCCGCCGTTTGCAGGATCCCTTGGCGGAGTTGGTGAAAATTGATCCCAAATCTATCGGCGTAGGACAGTATCAGCATGATATGAAAGAAGCCCGGCTGGATGAGGCGCTCCAGGGCGTGGTAGAGGACTGTGTAAACAGCGTCGGCGTAGATGTGAATACTGCGTCTTATTCCCTTCTTTCCTATATATCCGGTATAAATTTGACGGCTGCCAAAAATATCGTGAAATATCGGGACGAAAACGGAGAATTCACTTCCCGCTCTCAGCTTACCAAAGTGCCGAGGATCGGTGCGAAAGCATATGAACAGTGCGCGGGATTTTTGCGCGTCCCCGATGCAAAAGAGATTTTGGACAACACAGGCGTGCATCCGGAATCCTATAAGCCAGCAAAAGCCTTGCTGGCGCAGTTCGGATATACAAATGAGGATGTGCGAAATGGAAAATTGCAGGATCTGCGCCGCAAAGTTGCAGATTCTGGAATATCTGCAATTGCCGAACAGCTGGGCATCGGCGAGCCTACATTGCTGGATATTGTAGGAGAACTGGAAAAACCGGGACGGGATATCCGGGATGATTTGCCCAAACCCCAGCTGCGGGAACGCGTCATTGAACTCTCCGATTTGAAACCTGGCATGATTATGACCGGAACTGTGCGGAATGTGATTGATTTCGGCGCTTTTGTCGATATCGGCGTGCATCAGGATGGCTTGGTTCATATATCGGAAATTTGCGATAAATTTATAAAGCATCCCTCCGAGGCATTGTCCGCAGGGGATATTGTTACAGTGAAAATCAAGTCGGTTGATGTCGCAAAAAAACGAATTGGTCTTACCATGAAAGAAATTTGACCAAAATATACGCAGAAATGTCCAGGGGATGCATAATTTTTACAAAATCATGCATCCCCTGAAATTTCCTATTGACGTGGCGGAAAATAGATAGTATAATATGATACATAAAATATTATGTATATTAAGATGTTAAACTATTGCATAAATTATATTAAACAAAATCGGTACTGAATTAAGAAAAATTTACCTTATATTGTATATTACAAAAAAATTTACAATTTAAAGGTTGAAAAAAATATTATGAGGGGTATAATGAGACAGTCGGCGTATTACAGAAGGCAGTAGAGAGAAAGGAAGAAACATTATGATTACAGTCAGC